>JAYVEA010000232.1:0-11260 GCA_043749085.1 Chitinophagales bacterium | reverse complement strand
ATTGGCTGAATGAATTAATTATTAAAAATAATATGATGGGTTTTTTGAAAATAAAAACCAGTTTTATAATCTTCATTTATGATACTGCTTTTTTGCAGCGGTCCAATTTTTCCTTTATAGGATGGAAAAAACTACTCCTTTGCTTTTCATTTACCGAACTTACCAATGTTGATTTTCGTATTAATTTCTGAAAGTACTCAAACATATATTTGCAGAAAACAGGATCTTTTGTACTGGAATAATTTAAAAAAGAATGATTTAAGAATACTATTGGTGTTTTATTAATTATTGCAACAACTGTATTATCACCAATTATAAATTCATTCAGATAAATTTTACAAGGCGCTCCGTTACTACCTCTTGTATTATAATTAAATTTATAGCCAGCCTCAGCCTGTGCTTCAATATGATCGATCATTTTTTCCAGCTCTTCATATAATATTATTATATCTTTTTTAGAATTGAATACACTTGTATCCTTATAGTATTCAATTTGCTGTATGCAGGTGTTAATATTATCTACATTCCATATTTCCTGCGATGGAATGCGGTTATAAATTTCCAGTATTTTCTCTCCGGTGGTCAACAGTTTTTCGTCAAAGTCTGAAAAATTAAATTTCATTTTATTGTATTCCGGATATTCAAGCACTGTCCTCATCCAAAAGAAGCACATAAACGCAGCTAATTGGGGAAACTGGTAAAAATGAAATATAGGTACATCTTTCGTCCAGTAATACAATTCTTTTTCATCAAACGAATCTATCATTTGCAACTGGAGAAGGAAATCCTGAATGTATAATTCAAATGAAAAATTTATTCTGTCTATCAGCTTTCCTGTAATTAAAACTGAATCAGAATTAAGATGCAATAATTGATCGAGAGAAATTTTAAAATGAAGACACAACTTTTTTATTTCTTCCAATGCAATAGGCTTTTGCCCTCTTATGCGCCGGTACACACTATCGGTGCTAATATTTAATATTTCACCTACTTCATCTACCAATGATATATGAGAAGGCAACAATCCCTTTATATGCTGGAAAAATAGCTGTTGGGCGCCTGTTGATTCCATATAATTAGTTTTGGTAAAACCAATAATCAGAAAGAATAGTTTAGTAAATGTTACAAAATAAAATCAATTTGTCAATTTTATTATTAAAGGTTAATAAGGCTTATACTTTACAATTGTTATTTATACTAACATTTAGTAAATAAAAAACACCTCCAGCTAAAAGCAATTAGTAATTGGATACTTCTGTACATATGTTTGATATATGATTGACTATTGAGGGAATTGAACAAAAATCAGTGTACAAAACAACAAGTATAATTATTCACACATAAAATTTTAAAAAATGAAAAAGAAATTATTATTCCCAATCTTTTTGATTGCTGTTATCAGCCAATCTTGTAAAAAGGAGATCCTGCCCGATTCTAAAAGTCAATCTCCTGCAACCAACACTGTAAATGAGAAAAGTAGCTTTGATATTGCTACATCACAATTAAAGATTGCTGTTGTTTCTGACATTCATTACATGGATCCTTCGTTATTAAGCAATAACGCAGCAACAGGAGACGCCTTTCAAAATTATATTGCTGCCGATCCAAAACTTATTGAGTACAGCGATCCTATATTTAGAAAAGTGATTGCAGACCTGAAGACAGAGAAACCAGATATTTTATTAGTGCCTGGCGATCTTACAAAAGATGGAGAGAGAGTAAGCCATGAATCAGTTGCTCACTTTCTTGATGAACTTAAAAGCACAGGCATCAAAGTGTTTGTAGTTCCAGGAAATCATGATATCAATAATCCGGAAGCAAGAAGGTATAATGGAAACAATGCGTTTCCAACTGATATTATTCAAGCTGCAGATTTCAGCAACATCTATTCAAATTTTGGATATGGAGATGCTATTTCACGAGACCCACATTCGTTAAGCTATGTGGCACAACCTTATCCTGGTTTATGGATAATGGGCATTGACGCATGCAAGTATGAGGAGAATCATGATATTGCTATTGTTGGTGGAAGAATAAAATCACAAACATTAAGCTGGATGCTTGACAGATTAGCAGAAGCAAGGCAGCGCAACATTACTGTGTTCGCCATGATGCACCATAATCTTATTGAGCATTATGCAGGACAATCGCAATTAGATCCCGGTTATGTTGTAGACAACTGGCAAACGAATGTAAATACATTAATAGCGGCTGGATTGAAAATAATTTTTACAGGCCATTATCATGCAAATGATATTACCAGCTATGCAAACAATGGAAAGAAATTGACAGATATTCAAACAGGTTCTCTCGTAACAGCACCAATTCCATATAGGATAATAATGATGAAGAACAAGGAACTTGATGTTAACACAAAGTATGTGACATCTATATCTGCAAGTTTCCCCGGCAATATAAATTTCACTACTTATTCAAACCAGTTCCTTAGTCAACATCTTGATGCTTATTTTAATTATTTACTTACTCAGCCTCCTTTTTCTGCCCCACAGGAAGTAGCTGATTTTGCCGGTCCCATTTACAGAAATGCTATCATGGCTCATTTTGCCGGTGATGAACAAATGCCGCCTGATCAAAGAAAATTAATTGATCAACTTAATCAAATATCAACAGACCTCTCAGCACCTGTTTACAGTTTATGGACAGACTTGGGAATTAGGGATAATAAAACTCCTATCAAACTTGAGTAGGTAAGAGAGAAAAGTTTTACTCGTACTATTTAAAAATAGCCAGGTTTTTAATATTACACAATTATAACAGCAGCATAGGATATTGAGTTTAAAAAACTTTATACAGAAAGCCAGATAAGCCTTTTTAAAAATTATTATTCAAAACTAAAATTAAAAAAAATGAAAAAGATCATCACATCAATTGCAATTGTAACACTGTTTACATTTTGCTTAGCAGCCTGCAAAAAATCATCCGATACCCAGCAGCCGCAGACAACATTGCAAAAAATACAAAACAAATGGCTACTGGTAAACATAACTGATAATGATCATTATTCCGGATCAGATCATATTACTACAACTCCGGGCACTTCTACCGACTATTTTGATTTCAGAGCTGATGGAAAAATTTATTACTCAATAGGTACTTATAAGGATACTGTAACATACAGTTTGCCAAGCGATACTAAAATTTTAATAAACAGAATAGGGACCTATGATATTAAGATACTGACATCAAATTCTTTTATTATTTACCAAAAGAACATTAACGTTAATAACGTTGCGGAATATGATGAGGAAACTCTTACCTGGGCAAAATAGGGATATTTGAATTTACTGCTGCCAATATAACAAATCCAGTTGATACAGTAAGTGTTTCAAAAGGTTTTTTCGATCTAAAACTTTAAAAATCATTTATCACTTTTAAAAAATAGACATGAAAAAAATATTTCTTATCTGTTTAATTAGCCTCTGTGCAACTGCTTTACAAACAAATGCACAAATGCGGGACACAAGCTTAAAAATGAATATGCATAAAGTGGATGCAGCTTCACTTTTACAAAAATCAAAGAAACAAAAAACAACTGCATGGATATTATTAGGCGGAGGTGCAGGGCTTGCAACAGCAGGTTATATTATAGGTAGAAACGCTTCCAAAAAGGATGCATTCGGATTTTGGTCGGGATCTTCCTCGGAAGCTACAACTGGTGGAGTACTCGTGGTAGCCGGGAGTGGAGGAATAGTTGGCAGCATTCCATTTTTTATTGCATCCGGAAAAAATAAAAGAAAAGCAAATCTTATACTCAAAGATGAGGCAGTATTCTTTAATCAGGAATTAACTAAAAAAGAACATATTGTTTCCTTAGCGCTAAAAATTTATTTGTAGATTTTAAAAAACAAAGTAGAAGTTACAATCGCTGTCTCATTGCCTCATACAAAATCATTCCTGCAGCAACGGAAACATTCAATGATTCAAAATTATTTTTCATCGGTATACTAAATTGATCATCGGCAACTTTCATCAATGCAGGAAATATTCCTTTGTCTTCGCTGCCCATGATAATTGCACAGGGCTCAGCGAAGTTCAGATCAAATATTTTTTTATCAGCAGTCATTTCGCTGGCATAAACTTTAATGCCGTTAAGATGCAATTCATCAACTGTTTTCATCAGGCTGGTCACCCGGCAAACAGAAATATGTTCTAATGCTCCGGCAGAAGTTGCAATGGCATCATCGTTTAATGCGCCAATGCCTTTATCAGGAATAATGATCGCCTGAACGCCGCAACAGTAAGCAGTTCTGGCAACGGCGCCAATATTTCTTATGTCAGTTATTCCGTCTAATATCAGGAATAAAGGAACTTCTCCGCTCTCTACAACAAATGAAATAACCTGTTGCAGATCCTGGTATTTTATTTTACCACGAAGTGCAACACAACCTTCATGATTTTCTACATTAAAACTATTTATTTTCTCTACCGGAACTTTATTTACAGGGATCAGGTATTGTTCGGCAAGTTTCCTTATCTCATCAGAAGCTTTGCCATAAATGTTATTTGCCAGGTAAATTCTTTCTATCTGCTCACCCGCATTAATTGCCTCAATTACTTTTTTTTGCCCAATGATCAATAAACTTTTTTTAGGGCGATGCTGCTGAAATGATGGTTTAAAATTTCTCACAATTCAAAAATACTTTTAATACAATTAAAAAACCCTCTCGGGGGAGAGGGTTAAGTTTTTATTTTATTTCGAAGGCCTGTTTCACTTTATTTACATGATCTAACTTTTCCCATGTAAACAATTCTACTTTTACTTTCTTCTCTTTGCCATCCGGTGATCTGAAAGTTTTATTTACCACTTCGTTTTTACGTCCCATGTGGCCATATGCGGCAGTTTCACTATAAATTGGGTTACGCAATTTTAAACGCTGTTCAATAAAATATGGACGCATATCAAAAATATCTTTAAGCTTTTCTGCAATTTCTCCATCCCTCAATTTTACTTTTGAAGTTCCATAAGTATTTACATTGATGCTTGTAGGTTGCGCTACACCTATGGCATAGGAAACCTGTACCAGAACTTCATCGCAAACGCCTGCTGCTACTAAGTTTTTAGCAATATGCCTGGTAGCATATGCAGCACTTCTGTCAACCTTGCTTGGATCTTTTCCGCTAAATGCACCGCCACCATGAGCTCCCTTTCCGCCATAGGTATCTACAATAATTTTTCTGCCTGTTAATCCTGTATCACCATGCGGGCCACCAATAACAAATTTTCCTGTTGGGTTAATGTGATATTTTATTTTATTATCAAACAGGTGACCGTATTTTTTGTATTTAGCTTTTACTCTTGGTATGAGAATTTTCTTTACATCATCAGCAATCTTCTTCTGCATTTTTTCTTCAGTATCAAAATCATCATGCTGAGTAGAAACTACAATGGCATCAATTCTTACTGGTTTATTATTATCATCATATTCCAAAGTAACCTGGCTTTTTGCATCGGGACGCAAATATTTTATTTGTTTATTCTCTCTTCTTATTACTGCCAGTTCCTTTAATAAATTATTGGCAATATCTAAAGGCAATGGCATATAATCTTCGGTTTCGTTACTTGCATAACCAAACATCATTCCCTGGTCTCCGGCTCCCTGCTCTTCTTTACTTTTTCTATCTACACCCTGGTTAATATCCGAAGACTGCTCATGAATAGCAGAAAATACTCCACATGAATTTGCCTCGAACATATACTCGCTTTTTGTATAACCGATCTTACGAATAACATCACGGGCAATTGTCTGCACATCTAAATAAGCCTTTGATCTAACTTCACCTGCCAATACCACCTGCCCGGTAGTTACCAGTGTTTCGCAGGCAACTTTACTTTGAGGATCGAACGCTAAAAAGTTATCAATTAATGCATCGCTGATCTGGTCAGCAACTTTATCCGGGTGTCCTTCACTCACAGATTCTGATGTAAATAAATAAGGCATGTATTTTTTTATTTGATCCTGCCTGACGGTAGGCAGGCCGCAAAATTATACCTTAACAGCTAAGGAAAAAAATGCAATTGCAAAAAAGAAATTAAAAATTTGAATAAATTATTCGTAACCTCATCCTGTTAACTCCAGTCCTACCTCCTATCAGCTTCACACGCCCTAAGGCTATCTTATTAAGAGGGAAAATAAATGGTAAAAATCCTTGCCCACAATCATCTACATAGCTTGCAGAAGAACTGATATAATTAGGTGCTCTTAATCTTAAGGTTGAGTTCGCCCTGTGATTTGTTACGATCTTTTGTACATACCGCGAAATATTAAATGTATATCTGGCAATACTATTGCCAAGGGCATCCTTGGCAGTGGTTTTAAACCCTCCAAAAGTTCCTATATCCGGTTGCCCGCCAGGCATTGTGAAATCACATGGAATGGGACGAAGGGAATCATTTAAATCCAGGAAAAGAAAAGATGGAGGAGTAAAAATATTGTCTAAAGGAGGGATAGGCGGAACCTGATCAACTATTAATTCTGCCCTGTTAATTATACGGTTAGATAATCCTGTAAGGCCTGGTATTTTAAGTTCAGCATAAGAGCCAGGTGTGGTTTGAATATATATGAAATTATCACCGGCAGGCGGGTGATTTGTATTTTGCGCAATTTCAGAGCTGCTTCTATTTCTAACAATATTGTTTGCACTTCGATCACCGTTGTATAAATTAAAATAGGTAACAACTGTTGTATCAATCAGGTTAGTTCTTTTGTATTTATAATAAATAGCAAGTTTGGTGTTAGGATCTGTAATACCGTAATAAGTTAAAGCATTACCGGAATTGGAAGGTTCTATAGCAAAGCCTTTTAAAAAGCTAATAAAAGCCGAATCGGTTCTTATAGTATCTCTTGCCAGTAATGATTGTCCAAAAGTATTGGTCAACCTTACCCGAAGCTGAACAGGCGTAGCTGTAGAATCTCCAAATACCTTTACTGTATCTCTTAATCTTTGTGGAGTATAAGTTGTAGAACCTAATACAGCAGCATTAAAAGGATAAGATGAGCAAGTGCTCGAGTCAGGATTAAACGTATTGGTAATTTGATGTACATCTACCCTTTGTGCTATTGTGCTATCGCCATAAGTTCTTTTATAACTTAAAACCAAAACTATAGAATCCAAAGTTCTGTCCGCTGGCTTTCCCTGAAATGCAAAAGGAAAAGTACCGGGTTTCAGTTCAGTATAAATTGTTGCTTTGGTTGTACCAAAATAAGGGTCGTTTGCAATGTAGCCAAGCGCATGTTCATCAGTAGGATAAATTGTTGCGCATCCTTTACCAAAAGGTATCGAATCAAAATTATTTGCTACCACATTAATAATAGTATCAAAAACATTTACATTGTCAACTGCAGGAATAAGTCCGCCACCAATATTAGTAGAATCAATTTTTGTACACTGCCAGTTTAAAAGAGAAAAAATTATAAGAGCCGTAAAAGCTAAAGGAAGTTTAGTTTTGATCACAGTAAAAAATAATTTGATATAGGTAATTTTTATTTGGCGGCAAGGTCGGCATACAATTGTAAATAGTCTGTTAAATCTGACTCTGCATTGAATTGCAGGATCCTTTTACCTTTTACATTATTAAATTCTTCAGCTAATTTTTTATCAATTTTATCTGCGCCAAAAGTTATTGCATCAGCATAGGTTGCACCACCTCTAAACATCGCGGTATTAGATCCTTCATTATAAACCTGGATATCGCTCTCTTTAATATTTGTATTCAGAGTAGCCAATTTTGCAAACTCTTTACCCATTTTTTCTTTGTAAGTATTTTGGCCAATTGTATATACTACTTTACAATTGCTGAATACAGGTTCTTTTTTATAAGCACACTTTATATACATAGGTATAAGGCCTGTCATCCATCCGCTGCAATGTATAATATCAGGAGGCCAACCGAATTTTTTAACGGTTTCCAAAGCGCCTTTGCAAAATAAAACGGTTCTTAGCGCATTATCATCAAACCATTTTTCACCTTCATCATGAAATAAAGTTTTACGCTTGAAATAATCCTCATTATCCAAAAAATATATTTGAAGACGTGCATTAGGCAAAGAAGCTACTTTAATAACCAATGGATAATCATCTCCATCAATTGAAACATTTATTCCCGACAATCTAACCACTTCATGCAAACGGTGGCGCCTTTCATTTATCATTCCAAAACGCGGCATGATACACCTAACTTCCATCCCTGTTTCATTTGCCTTTACTGCCAGTTTATTAACAATCTCAGCAAACTCCGTCATCTCTAAATATGGAGACATTTCGTTGGCTATAAATAAAATCCTTTTCTTTGTTGACATAGCGAAGGTTAAATTGCAATAGGGTTTTTAAAGAGCGGCAAAGTTACAATTTTTTTTGAGTATATAAGCTATCTAATCAATATTTACGCTTACTAATAAGTCAAAATGATAATATTAAAACATACGACAGATATAATATGTCAATTACAAAAACTCAAAGCACTTAAGTCCTCAATCGGTTTTGTTCCAACCATGGGAGCTTTACATACAGGACATATTTCTTTGCTGGAAAAAAGTAAGCAGGTTTCGGACATAAGTATTTGCAGCATCTTTATAAATCCAACACAGTTTAATAATACAGATGATTTTAAAAAATATCCTGTTACACTTGAACATGATATTTACACTTTAGAAAAAAATGGTTGTGATATTTTATTGATTCCTGATGTAAATGAAGTTTATCCTGAAGGGACTATATCTAAAAAACGTTTTAATATTGGTTACTTAGAAACTATTTTGGAAGGAAAATTCCGACCGGGGCATTTCCAGGGAGTTTGCCAGGTTGTAAATCGATTGCTCAAAATTGTTGATCCTACACATTTATTTGTGGGACAAAAGGATTACCAGCAATGTATGGTGATAAAAAGATTACTGGAATTAGAAAATTTTAATGCTCAATTAATAATTTGTCCAACACTACGGGAACCAAGCGGACTTGCAATGAGTAGCAGAAATTTAAGATTGGATGAACAACAAAAAGAAAATGCGGCAGAAATTTATAGAACCCTGCTCAGCATACAACAAAAAATTAAACCGGGCTCATTACATTCTTTAAAAAAGGAAGCAGAAGAATATTTATTGCATAAAAATATCAAAATAGATTATGTGGAAATTGCTGAAGCTGACAATTTAAAAATTATAAATGAATGGGATGGCAAGGCTGATTTGGTTGTTCTTACTGCCGCCTTTATTGGTGAAGTAAGATTAATAGATAATATCTTATTAAAATATTAAGCTGTTTCTATTCGTAACTTGTAAGTGATATGAAAAAAAAGATTTTATCAATATTTAAATATTTATTTTTTCTCGGATTGGGAGTTTTTTTAGTATGGTGGCAGTTTAGTAAAATGACATCGGAACAAGTAAAACAATTCAGGTTATCGCTTGCGCATGCTAATTATTGGCTGCTTATCCCAATAATTATATTAGCGCTGCTAAGCCATATAAGCCGAGCTGTACGATGGAAGATATTGATTGAGCCAATGGGCTATAAACCTTCCACAGCAAATACATTCTACTCAATAATGTCAGGATACCTGCTTAACACTTTTGTGCCCAGGGCCGGTGAAGTTTTAAAATGTACTTTACTAAACCGATACGAAAAAATTCCAACTAATAAACTTATAGGAACGGTTTTGGTTGAAAGAGCTTTTGATCTTATTTGCTATTTTATTTTTATTGTCTTTACAATTTTCTTACAAATAAAATATGTAGCCCATTTTGTAAAACAAAAATTTTTTCAAATATTTTTTAATGAACATGGTATGCAGGGCTGGATCAAATTATTAATATTTTTCTCAGCGCTTTTTCTCATTATTCTTTTATTAAAATGGATCTTTAAAAAATTTGCCCATCACAGGTATATTATTACGCTTAAAGGCTTTCATATCGGCATTAAAGAAGGCTTTAGTGCAATAGCACGTTTAAAAAACCGGGGCTGGTTTATCTTTCATACTTTTTTTATCTGGACAATGTATACTTTGGAAATTTATATTGGCTTTTCAGCATTATCCACAACATCGCATTTAGGAATTGTTCAAGCCTGCAGTGTACTTAGTCTTGCTACACTGGGTATGATCGTTTCTCCCGGAGGCATTGGCGCATTTCCTTTGGCTGTACAGGAAATTTTAATATTATATAATATCAATAACCTTGACAGTCTTTCTTTTGGATGGATAATATGGGGCGTTTCAACAGGGATTATTATTGTTGTAGGGCTTATTAGTTTTGGGCTATTAATTTATAAACACAAACGATTAAATGAAGCAAAGCAAACAGATATCACAAAAGTTATTTAATGCTGAAGAATTAAAACTTCAACTTAAACGATGGAATTTATTAAGCAAAAAAGTTGTGTTCACCAATGGTGTTTTTGATATTTTGCACCAGGGGCATATTCAATTATTATCTGAAACAGCCACTTATGCTGATATTTTAATTGTAGGCGTAAATTCAGATGCATCTGTAAAAAGATTAAAAGGAAATAACAGGCCGATCAACACAGAAGCTTCGAGGGCACTACTTTTGGCAGCTTTAGTTATGATAGATGCAGTTATAATTTTTGAAGAAGATACTCCATTGGAATTAATAAAACTTATTAAGCCAAGTGTTTTAGTTAAAGGCGGCGACTATACATTAGATACAATTGTTGGCGCAAAAGAAGTAATTGCAAATAATGGAGATGTAAAAATAATTCCTTTAGAAAAAGGATTTTCAACGACAGGAATTATTAATAATATGAAGAAGTAATAATGAAACGAAAGATAATACCCCGTGATATAAGCTGGATCTCGTTTAATGGAAGAGTATTACAGGAGGCAGCCGATGAAAGTGTTCCATTACGGGAACGCATTCGTTTCCTTGGGATATTCTCTAATAATCTAGATGAATTTTTCAGGGTAAGAGTTGCCACATTAAAACGGATGATGGAAATAGGCGCTAAAACACAAATGCATCTTGAAGTAGGGCCGCAACAAATTTTAAATGAAATAAATGTAAAAGTTACGGAACAGCAAAATGAGTTTAACAGGATATGGAATGAGATATTGCGGGAGCTAAAAAAAGAAAAAATATTTCTTATAACTGAAAAGCAGCTTAACCGGGAACAGCAAAAGTTTGTTCTGTCTTATTTTCATGATGAAGTGAGAAGCAATATTGTTCCGCTGATGATAGAAACCATGCAGGCCTTCCCTACACTTAATGATAAATCAATTTACCTGGCG
>JAYVEA010000231.1:0-3488 GCA_043749085.1 Chitinophagales bacterium | reverse complement strand
ATCAATTAGGTAAATTTGTAACGTGTTTTTGCTAAATTTTATTTACCGTAATTTCCGAACTATATAACGCTGAAACCCTTTACATTATTGCATTTAGAGTTGCATATAAATTATTTTTTTAATGGACTCAAAAGATAATCCAGCCCATTTATTTTTATTTCGTACATAGTTTCCAGCAATATCCCCAGTTTTCCTTTTGGAAAACCTTTTCGTTGAAACCATTCCAGGTACCCTACCGGCAGGTTACACAGCAGTGTACCCTTATATTTACCAAACGGCATTTCCATTTTCACCAACTGGTACAATAGCTCACTATCGGGGCCTTGGTTCATGTTATCCATCATGCTTTAATATTGAATTTTTTTGCTGCAAAGTTCTATGTCAGCAGCCGGATTAATTATTTAATCCAACATGGTTATACACATATTTCAGCGTTTAATCCACCAATTGATTTTTGATGCAACAAAGGGTACTTTTTTATTCAATGCTTTTATACATTTACTGAATACAATTTAAACCGTTTATTAATACAGCTTGAAACAACAGTTTTATAAATCGCCAACTTTTTCTTGTAACCCAAATAACAGCCAGTTGCATTTAATTATTCAACTGGCTGATTCTTTTAAATGCGTATGCTATATAAATTAAATGAATTTTGTAATGGAATTACTGCGCCCGTTAAAGTGTGGGTATTGGCTCCTTATGTAAACACCGGCGATGATAATTTAAATTACTATTACGACTTTTCTCAAAGCATACAGGAATACAGCAACACGTTTGCGGCAATGCGTATTGAATGGCAATGGCAACCGGTAACTACCGAAGATTATGTCGAAATAATTGAAAGAATTGTAACTGAAAAAAAAGCCGGTCTTTATTTTCCCATTGTATTTAATATTTGTGATGGAGATGAAATCAATGGCACTCCTGGTGTTTCTGTGGTAAAATTATTAGAATCAAAAGGGCTGATTTACACTGGGGCTGATTCATTTTTTTACAACATCACTACTTCTAAAATTCCCATGAAAAAAGCATTTGATTATGCGCATGTATCAACTGCTCCATGGCAAGCCATTCATCACAACGAACAAAATATTGAACGCATTTTTGAGCGGCTGGGCAGTCCTATTATCCTAAAGCCCGCTGTTTCGGGAGGCAGCATGGGTGTGGGTATTAAAAATGTTGTTCATTCAGAAGCGGAATTAAAAGAACAAATGAATAAAATGTTTTCCGGCTATCGTGGATGGAACTTAGCTTCGGATGGTTTAATAGCAGAGGCATTTGTGCAAGGCGAAGAATATACCACACTGATTGTTGGCTCTTACAATAATCCTTCGGCAGCTACTATTTACATGCCGGTAGAAAGAATATTTCATGCCTCCCTACCCGACACAGAAAAGTTTTTGAGTTTTGACAGGCTGTGGGAAATTTATGAGGATGAATCGGCCATGCCCAACGACGATAATTTTTACGAATACGCTTTGCCGGAAAGTTCACTTATTGCGGCAATAAAGAACCTAAGCTGGGAAGCATTTATGGCAACAAAAGGCACAGGGTACAGCAGGGTTGATATCCGAAGGGATAAAAATACCGGCCGCCTTTTTGTACTGGAAGTAAATGCCCAATGCGGTATCAGCGAAGATGAAGATTATACATCTATCGGAGCTATACTACGCCTTAGTAATGCAACTTTTGTACAACTGATTACAGAAATTATCACCCATGCGCTTACAAGAAACAACATTTTACGGGTTGAAAATACATCCATTAAAAAGATTGCCTGACATCCAATATGGCTGATTTACAACCACACAGTGATAACAATATTTCTAAAGCTTCAACCGTAAAATGGGAAGGGTTACGTATCTGTGTATTGCAGCCTGATTATTCCACGTCTTCTGTTGATTACCAGCATTACGATCCGGTACGAAATTTAACTGGCCTGATACCCGAAGCATTGATAGACCATGTGTTGATTAACAAACTAACCACCTACCTGCAACTAAAAGATTTAAAGAAAAAAAACTACGACATTTTTGTAAATCTTTGCGAAGGATACCTTGAATGGGATGTGCCTTCCATTGATGTTATTTATAGCCTCGAATTATTAAAATTACCCTTTACCGGCCCCACTTCTTTACTGTACGACCCTCCTAAAGATTTAATGAAGTATGTAGCCTACACAGCCAATGTGCCTACGCCTGCTTATGCATTAATTGAAGATGAAACAACTGTTGAACAAGATTGTAAACACCTGCGCTATCCTTTGTTTGTAAAGCCGCACAAAGCCGGTGATAGTCTTGGTATTGATGATGCCAGTTTGGTAAACAACCCTGCTGAATTGATCAAAAAAATAAGGTTCATTATTGATGAATACAGTCCGCTGCTGGTGGAGGAATATGTAGATGGAAGAGAGTTCACAGTAATGATAGCTGCAACGGGCAATCCTAAAAAACCTATAACATTTAAGCCTGTAGAATACATTTTCCCTAAGGGAAAAAGTTTTAAAACCTATTCACTTAAAACAACCGAGCTGCATCCAAATGCCAATGTTCCTGTAACAGATAAAAATATTGACGGGCAGTTAAGAACAGCGGCTGCGGATATTTTTACTGGTTTTGGCGGGGTAGGCTATGCCCGTATGGATTTTAGGATGGATGCTGCAGGCAAACTTTTTTTCCTGGAAATAAATTTTACCTGCTCGGTGTTTTATATTGATGGATATGAAGGCAGCGCTGATTATATTCTTAAACATGATGGCACAGGACAGGCTGATTTTTTAAAACAAATAATTGCAGAAGGCATTGAAAGGCATCGCAGGCTTCAAAAAAAATATATAATGAAAGGCAGTGCTCTGGCGGGCTATGGTATTTATGCCACTACTGAAATTGAAGCGAATGAATTGATTTTTGAAGGGGAGGAAATGCCCCAGCGTATTGTAACCCGACGGTACGTTGATAATAACTGGGATAAAAAAGAAAAAGAGGTTTTCAGTAAGTATGCGTATCCCTTAAGCAAAGAAGTTTTTCTTTTATGGGATAATGATCCAACAGGATGGGCGCCTCAAAATCATAGCTGCAACCCCAATACTGCTTACGAAGGATTAAATGTAAAAGCTTTGCGACCAATAAAAAAAGGGGAAGAACTTACCCTTGATTACGCCAGCTTTCTCGATGAGCATATGGAGACGTTCCAATGCAGTTGCGGAACTGCTGCTTGCCGTGGCCGTATTGCCGGCATAGCCAATAATTCCGTAACCGAAAGAGAAATAAAAAGGCGGGAAAATATTTAGAAGGCTAAAGAAACACCTACATATTTACCTTAAAAAGAAATGGGTTTTAAAAGCCTACCAACGTAAACTATTGAAGCAACTAACTTCTTCTGGGAGGTTGCAAATCATCTACACCAATTCTGTCAACATCCTTATCATCGGTAACATCAGGCTTTTTTTCCAATGTAAATTTTACCAGGAGGTAACCACCAAATCC
>JAYVEA010000230.1:0-3517 GCA_043749085.1 Chitinophagales bacterium | reverse complement strand
CATGTCAAGCGTTGAGAACATAGCACACTTTGGAGTTGGCAGTACTACAACTATAGATTCAATTATTGTAGACTGGCCTAATACAAAAAAACAAATATTAAAAAATATAACAACCAATCAGATAGTAACAATTAACATAGCGCAGGCAAATGCAGAAGAGAATTATACGACTCCGCATTTTGCAGTAAATAATTGGTTCACGGATATTACAAAAGCTGCAGGTATAAATTTTATTTCTTCAGAAGTTGATTTTATAGATTTCAATATTCAAAGAATGATCCCCCATAAGGTAACTCAGTATGGCCCTTCGTTGGCTGTGGGTGATTTAAATGGAGATGGCCTGGAAGATTTGTTAGTGGGAGGAGGTTCTCCTGATTATGCAAATCTTTTTTTACAAAAAGCTGATGGGTCATTCATTAAAAAAAATTTTATTGATACCACGGCATTAAAATTACAGGATGATGCAGGTATTTGTTTGTTTGATGCAGATAGCGATGGTGATCTGGATGTTTACATTGCTTCCGGAGGTGGTGAAAACGAACCGGGTTCCAAAGCTTACACTGATCACTTTTATATTAATGACGGAAAAGGAAATTTTAAAGAAGACATCACTGCGTTCGCCCCAAATTATACAACCAAGAGTTGCGTAAAGGCAGCAGACTATGATAATGATGGCGACCTTGATTTATTTGTTGGGGGAAGAGTATTCCCGGGCAATTATCCGCAAGGGGTAAGCAGTTTTATTTATCGGAATGATACTAAAGATGGAAAAATAAAATTTACAGATGTTACAAATGAAGTAGCTCCTGCATTACGAAATATTGGTATGGTATGCGATGCCATTTGGAGTGATGTAGATAATGATGGCGACCTTGATTTGATTGTAACCGGAGAATGGATGCCCATAACCATTTTTAAAAATGAAAATGGAAAATTCATACCCGTTAATACAACATTATCCGGTGCCCCAGGATGGTGGAATAGTATAACATCTGCTGACCTTGATAACGATGGTGATATGGATTATATAGTTGGAAACTTTGGGACAAATGGATTTTTAAAACCTACTGAACAATTTCCTATAAGGGCTTTCGGAAGAGATTTTGATAACAATGGAAGTTTTGATGCGGTATTCAGCACGTGGCTTCCTTCATCGGTAAATGGTGAATTGAAGGAATATCCAATGGGCGGCCGTGATGAATTTATTAAAGAGATGAGTGTGATGAAAGGAAGATTTCCCAATTATTCATCTTATGCCAAAACGGAAATGAAAGATATTTTTAATGAACAGGAATTACAGGGCGCTGTACAATTATCTGTAAATAATTTTTATTCGTGCTGGATAGAAAATAAAGGGAACATGCAGTTTGTTCTTCATTCTTTACCGGCTCAGGCCCAATGGGCGCCGGTGTATGGTATAGCTGTGAATGATTTTAACGGAGACGGAAATATGGATATAGTATTGAATGGAAACGAATTTTCGATGGCGCCGGTTCTTGGCCGAAGCGATGCCTTAAACGGCCTTGTATTGCAGGGTGACGGTAAAGGAAATTTTTTACCACTATCCATATTGCAAAGTGGAATATATGTGCCGGGCAACGGTAAAGCATTGGTTCAGTTAGTGGCAAATAATAAATTAACCTTGGCTGCGGCCCAAAACTCATCATGGTTAAAATTATTTCAATCAAAAAAGGAAGGAGGAAAAATTATAATGCTGCAACCAGATGATAATTTTGCAATTGTTCAATTAAAAAACGGGCAAAAAAGAAAAGAAGAATTTGGTTATGGTTCATCTTTCTTATCTCAATCTGGTAAATTTATTCAATTAAATCCTTCTATTGTATCAATAAATATTTTCAACAATAAAAATCAAAAAAGAACTATTAATAATTAAGACTCTACTATCGTCCTGCTATTAAAGAAGGTAAAAAAGAAAGAAAACAAGTCGGAAATCTATACAACACCATTTTCAAAAAATAAAAGTTAATGTATGAAGAAATTGATTTTGATTGTTTGTTTATTTATTCTTGTGATTACATTTATTCTTTATTTTTTAATACCTAATGCCCAAAATTTAAACTACCAAACAATGGTTGGCTGTACGGAAAGCGCTGTCTCCAGGTATTTAATTAATAAAAACAAGTGGCATTTATGGTGGCCAGGGCAAATAAAAGATAGTACTAATTATAGCTATAAGAATTGCAATTACAGATTCGGCAAAATCCTTCTTGATGGTATCGGGACAACAGTACTTAATGATAAAGATTCAGTAAAGGGATTTCTTAAATTTATATACTTTGGCAATGATTCTACACAATTTCAATGGACATCCAATTATATTTTTTCAGCAAACCCGGTAAAAAGATTTACACAATATCTTCAATTAAAAAACATAGAAAATAACATAGAAAATTTATTAGGAGAAACTAAAAAGTATTTTGAAAAAGAAGAAAATATTTATGGAATGAAGGTGTTAAAACAAAAAGTTACAGAGTCGTCCCTGATATCTGTAAAAGATACATTTCCTCATTATCCATCTACACAGGAAATATATGGAATGATAAATTCTCTAAAAGAATATATACGACAAAAGGGCGGTCATGAAGACAGCTATCCAATGCTTAATGTAAATACTGAAGATTCTATAGTTTATGAAACAATGGTAGCTATACCCACCAAAAGTGATATGCCATCAGAAGGCAAATTTCATTTAAAGAAAATGGTTTTGGGAAATATTTTAATGGCAGAAGTAAAGGGTGGGGTTAGTTCTGTGATAAAAGGTGAAAAGGAATTAACAAACTATGTAAATGATCATAAAAAGACATCCCCTGCAATACCTTTTCAATCATTAGTGACTAATCGTTTACTGGAATCAGACACTTCTAAATGGATTACAAGATTATATTATCCAATATTTTTTTAAACAGCTTTATTTAAATTTTAAAATTCTAAGACTGTCATTGTTCATTGCTAAAATAAATGCAGCTTGCTTACCTATTTGAATTGGCTTTATATGTCTTACCTGGCCTTTTAGTATCACACCGTTTAAAGTATGGGGTTCAAACTGCCCATTCCCTTTATTGACAAGTATGGTTCCAAAATCCGCATCGTTCCTGCCTAATTCAACATTGTTATCATAAAAGTTTCCGGCTATAAATATGTCCGGTAAATTATCATTATCGGCATTAACAACTACAGCATCCCTGAAGCAACTTAGTTGTGCCTGAAATGGAAAAGCTTTTATTTCAAACTGCAGGTTACCCTTATTTACCAATACAGCATTGGAAAAATAATTCGCCGTTAATCTGTTTGCTTCTTTTATTTTATCGGCACCAAAGACCGACGTAAATGAAGACTTTGCATAATCTTCTGCATAGAGAAATTTTTTCTTTAAAAAAGGCAATTGCTTTTCTAATTCCTGTTTGGTTGCAAACGGTATTTCTTCATGATTAAGAAAATAAGTTACCAGTTGTTCGTTTTTACCATTACCATCAAAATCATTATGATACAGAGAGAC
>JAYVEA010000229.1:0-3529 GCA_043749085.1 Chitinophagales bacterium | reverse complement strand
TAATGCGCCAGGAAGATGATAAAACAATTGTTGATCCTGAGAACCTGGCTGCAAGCTCTACGAATGCATATGAGATACTGGAAAAAACACCCGGGTTGTTTGTAGATCAGGATGGAAATATTTATCTCAGCAGCACTACACCGGCACAAATCTATATTAACGGACGTGAACAAAAAATGAGCGCTGCTGATATTGCGACAATGCTAAAGAATCTTCCACCAAATTCCATAGCAAGTATTGAAATATTGCGAACTCCTTCTGCAAAATATGATGCATCCGGCAGTGGTGGCATTGTAAATGTGATTTTAAAAAAAGGTGTAAAGATCGGGCTGACGGGGAGTTTGACGCTTGGAGGAAATCAAGGTAAATACGGGAATCGTTTTATAGGTATAAATCTGAATAATAACAATGGCAAGGTTACTACTTATCTTAACATGCAATATGGAAAGCGAAACAATTCAGAAGAAATAAGAACCGATCGTTTATTCGCAAAAGATTCTTTACTAAGCCAGGATGCTTTTTCATTATATCCGACAAACAATTATTATGTGGGGTTCGGTATTAATTCTTCTGTTACAAAAAAATGGGATCTGAGCTATGATGGAAGAATAAATTACAGTGACTTCATTAATACCACCACAAATTTATCGCAGATAAAAAAAATTAGTAATAGTGCGCTTATAACAAATAACACTTCTAATGTTAACAATAGCGGCAATAACTTCAATTTTAGCCAGGGAGTATCGGCAAAATATAAAATTGATACCTTAGGTTCAGAATGGAGCTCTGATATTTCTTACAACTATTCTCCCAATACTTCTAACCAATCTTTTATAAATACATTTACCTTCCCCGCTTTCCCTTCTCTTGGCGGTGATGGAAACATTAAAACTCATCTTAATTTTTTCTCGGCTCAAACCAATCTTTTATTAAAGCTTTCGCATAAGATAACTTTGGAAACCGGTTTAAAATTAACAGCTGTCAGTTTCAATAATACAACAGATTATTTCAGGCAGAGTGGCACCAACAGGGTAAAGGATGTTGCCCGAACAAGTGCTTTTAATTACAATGAAAATATTAATGCCGCTTATGCACAGGCATCAAAGAATATTTCAGGTATTATAATAAAAGTTGGAACACGCCTGGAGAACACTAACATGAAAGGAAATCAAACTGTTCCATCTGACACATCTTTCAGCATACATCGTACTGATCTTTTTCCATACGTTTACATCAGCAGGAACTTAATGAAGATTATGAAATATGATCTGAGGGCATACCTGGTTTATCGCCGTACCATTAGAAGGCCTGGTTACCAGTTATTAAATCCCTCACAACGTTATGTTGATCCGTATCTTTTTGAAACAGGAAATCCTTCACTACGTCCGCAATTCACGCAAAATTATGAAGCGAATATTTCCGTAGATGAGCGTCCCATAATTGCGATCGGCGTAAACAACACCAAAGATATTTTTACCAATGTTGTTTACCAGGCGGATAGCAGTCACAGCATTAGTTATAGAACCTATGATAATCTTGGAAGCAATAAAGAAGTTTATTTCCGTGCACTTGGCGCTATACCTCCCGGCGGCAAATATTTTATTGTGGCCGGTGTACAATACAATCATAATTTTTACCAGGGATTGTATGAAGGCAAACCACTTTCATTTAAAAAAGGAAGCTGGTCAATTTTTACTTATCAAACCTTAAAGCTTACACCAACCACACAACTTTCGCTAAATGGATTTGCACGCTTTAAAGGACAGTTACAGTTTTATGAACTTAGCTCTTTTGGCGCCTTAAATTTTAGTGTTAATCAACAATTATTGAAAAGAAAATTAATTGTCAGCGCCAGCCTAAATGATATTTTTTTAACCAACAATGATAAATTTACTATTAAACAGGGCAGTATCAATGCCAGCGGTTATCGTAAAAGTGATACCCGCCGCTTTGGCCTTAATCTCCGCTATAACTTTGGCTTTCGAAAAAAAGAAGACAATAATTTATTCAACATTGAATCTCCTGAAAAGGCCAACTGATTTTTTTATAATTATTTTTATTTTCTGCGTTTCCATATCCAAAATGGAAGCAAAGTAAATGCTTACAGGCAGCAGCCGATAACTCTTAAATAACTGATTAAAGGATAAAAAAACCTTCCACATTGCAGAAGGTTTTTTAGTATTATAAAATTTATTTAGAACTTAACTCAGGGTGATAAAATAATAATTCTGACCATGAATGATCGACAGCTGATCTTTGCAATTGAATAAATTCATCCCATGACTTCTCACCATTTGCCTTGATAAACCGGTCTTTCATTGGTGCACGAAATCCCATATTTCTTTCCTTTAGCCCCTGCTTATACCTTGTTACTATAGTATATTGAGCCGGTCCTGATGAGCTGGCTTCATACACTGCAACAGTTTGTCCGCCTGCTTCCCATGCTTTTTTAAGTTTTTTAATGCCATCTTCCAGATCGGCTCCATAGCCAGGCTTTGGAAAAAGATGGTTGATAGCAATTCTATTTGAATAATCTGTTAAAGCTACAGTGCTTAGATCTGCACGATAAAGAGCATACATGGTACTGCCTCTGTCAGATAATAAAGGGGCAATATTCATAGCATAATCTGCTGAATGAGCTTTACCTAAATCGCCTCTTGTATCAATATCATCCCAACTGTTTGGTCCTTCAACAATATGATAGGCTCCTGCATCCGGCCCGGATTCAATAGTAAAAACGCGCCACTTCCAGTTGCCCGTATGATACTTTTGGGCATGGGCTGTTAATGCTTTTTCAAATGCCTGTACCTTATCCTGTTTAGGAAATACACGATCAGCATGAACTACATTCTTTTCCTGTGCAAACGAAAAGAATGGGAGTGCAATAAGCACTAAGATTAATTTTCTCATAATGTGTAATTTAGTTTGATGAATAAAAATTATAACCTGGTGTTTTACACTTGCAGCATTTATTGTGAGTTGTAAGTTTTTAGTGTAGCCTGTCCAATTAATCCCCTAATTTTCCCTACCAGCTCTTTATATTTTCCACTGGATTCATAAGCATCTGCATCTGCTTTACTTTCCCATGCAGTTATTGAAATAAATTCGTCAGTACCATCTGTGGGTTCGAGTAGCATTACATTTGTATTCCCTTTTTGTTTTTTTACTTCAGGAACTACCTGCTGTTGATAAATACTTTTTGCTTCCTGTGCATTTTCAGGCGATATACTAAAGCGGGTTAAACGTACTACCATGATTTACTTTTTTAATGATGAATAAAAAAATTTTCAGGGAAGGGAGGAAAATGTGACCACAGAAATACAAAGAAAAAATGAATACGCCAAAAAAGATAATTTTATAAAAATTATAAAAATCTCTTTTATCAATAAAATTATTTCAATGTTTCACTAAGCCACTTAAAAAACTCATGCTGCCATACCATAGCATTTTGAGCGCTAAGTACCCAATGATTTTCATCAGGCAGATATAATAGTTTACTTTTTATTCCTCTTAACTGTGCAGCCTGGAA
>JAYVEA010000228.1:0-11381 GCA_043749085.1 Chitinophagales bacterium | reverse complement strand
CATGCCTGAAGAAAGTATCCGCAAATCCAGAGGCGCATTATTTACCTTTCTCATTAACCAACATGGAAAGCCCTTCAATTCTGGGTCTTAGTTTTAATACACGAAACCTAGGGCTAGCAGTTATCAAATTAAATCACCTTGTGGATTACTCGTCAAAGCTTCACAAAGAAAAATGGACACCTTCAAAGAAGGAGATGATACTTACTAGCCTGGGATCGTGTATAGGTGCTTATAGCATAAAGAAGATTGTTCTGTCAATACCACATCAATGCCATCAAACAAAAGAATTTACGGAACTCATGACTGGAATTATCGCATTGGCACAAATGCAAAACATTGAAGTGATTACCTACGCATCCAAAGATTTGCTTCAGTTCATTCCCGATTCTAAAAAGAAGAATAAAAATGCATTTATAAGACACTTGGTTTTTCTCTATCCTGAATTAGTACCATGGTTTGAAAAGGAATTGAGGAATAAAAACAAGTATTATTATAAAATGTTTGAAGCGATTGGGGTGGCAACACTTTACTCACGAAAAATTGGGAGGTTCCGAAGTTGAAATAAAAGGCAAGAGATCATCATTCTCTTGCTTTTTTGCATTTTACCCTCCCTTATATCTTCCTCCAGTTTTACATACAATGAAAGAAATTATTCTTTCACAATTAAAAATTAAAATCATGGATTCACAAAACAATTCATCCACTAAGTTGGATTTGTATCAATTGGTTACTAACCGCATTATTGATTTATTAGAAGTTGGTACTGTTCCTTGGCAACAGCCATGGACAGATGCCGGTGTCCCTATGAATCTCATCAGCAAGCGACAATACAGGGGTATTAATCTCTGGCTTCTTCTTTCACTAAACTATGAACGCAATTTGTTTCTTACATGGGATCAATTAAAAAAAATTGGAGGCTCGGTAAATCAGGGAGAACATGGACACGTTGTTGTCTTTTGGAAAAATGTAATCAGGCAACCCGAAATAAAAGACAAAAAGGGCAATCCTAAAACAGTTCCTATGTTGAGATACTATAAAGTATTCAACATTGCGCAGTGTAGAGATGTACCGGAAAATATGATTGAACCCTTGGTTAAAATTGAGTATGATACTTTACTCGATTGCGAAGGTATCATTCATACTATGCCTGATTGTCCGGCGATAAAGTATAAGCAACAACAAGCTTTCTATGATGCACAACTTGATTACATCAACATGCCAAAGAAAAAAAGTTTTAAAAGTATTGAAGCTTACTATTGTGTTCTTTTTCATGAGCTGGTGCATAGCACCGGGCACGAAAAACGTTTGGGTAGAAAATCAATTATTGAAATGGCTGAATTTGGTTCAGATACATACAGCATTGAAGAGTTGATTGCGGAATTAGGAAGCGCCTACTTATCTTCTTTCACTGGCATTTTTGACAAAGAGATACAAAACTCTGCTGCTTATATCACAGGCTGGCTTAGTAAATTAAAGGATGATAAACGATTTATTATTCAGGCCAGTGGTCAGGCACAAAGGGCAGTTGATTTTGTACTAGGTAGAAAGGAAAATGAATCTAAAGATGAATTGAATGAATCATTAGAAGAATCGATGGTTAGTTAGTACAGAAGGCCTGTTTGCAGAAATGCAGCAGGCTTTTTTATGTGTTTAAAAGCGAATGCTTATTATTAACCATACTTATTAGATATAGTAAAATTTGATAAGCAAATATGAGAAACAAAAAATATAGAAATTTCATAATTTTTTTGGAGTAATGGAATTTTCATATATTTAAACTAAATTTTTTAGCATGCCCCACATGTTATCCGAAAATAATATTGTCAAATTAATAAATGATAATGTTATACAAAATGCCAAAATAGGTAATGCCGAAGGTATCAAATATGATTTTTCTCTTAGTTCACGTATATTAAAATCAAAGTTTAAAACACCAGTTGATATAAATAAACTAAGCGAAACAGAAAGAGCATTAATATTTGTAGAACCAGGGGAAGTAGTTTTTGTCTTGACTGAAGAACGTTTGGATTTGCCAAGCGATATATATGTTGTTTTAGTTCCAAAAAGAAAACTTAGCCATGATGGAATTATGATTTTGGGGGGATTAAGTGTGGATCCTAATTATAAAGGGAAATTATTACTAGGGGTTTACAATTTTTCTTCTTCCCCATTTCCGTTACAACCTGGGAAAAAAATTATTGGCTCACATTTTTTTCAACTTAGAGCTGATCAAATTCAAGCATCAAATAAGCCTGAAGCATCAATAGATGATTTTCCTGATGATCTTATTAGATTAATGGAAAAATATACGCCTATCTCAACACAAAGCCTCCTAGACAAAGTAAATAATATTCATTATAAATTTGAAGAGTTTAAAAAAGAATTTCGTGATAGGGAAAATTGGTTCGATAGATTCCAAACTAAATTGGAAGACCAAGAAAGAAATATCGAAAGATTATTAAAGGGGCTTACGGATGAACGTGCAAACCGATTAGAATCAGACAAGGAATTAGAAGGTGAGATAAAAAACTTTAGAACCGAACTTAAAGATATTGCTAAGTCAGCTTATAAAACTGCTGCCTGGGTTGGAATAGGGGGATCATTATTTATTACTTTCTTATTTTGGATGTTACAAAAACTTTTAAAACTTAATTAAATATATTTTCAAAAGAATATTAATTAGATAATATAAATATCGAAAAATTAAAAAAAGCTGGTTTAAACCAGCTTAATTAGAAACTAAAAATGCAGTAATAATTGTAAATATACTTTTACCGTCAGTTGTACTACTTTGCTCCCATTGGATATCGAATTTTTTTTCTTCATTTTCTCTCAACAGATCTTCAATTGTCTTTTCCTGAGTAATTATATCAATTGTATTTGTTGAAATATTTTTACCAATAGGTGTAACGTACAAATGGCAAACAATATGTATCATATAACTAGTTTTTACTAACTCTAACATATATAAATGTTACTCGCAATAGTATTTGGCTTGAACATAATACCGAAAGGTCAAGAGACAACTCGACTCAGTTAGATTTTTTAGGTTTTTCTATTATTGTTATACTCTTGTGCAAATCTTGTGCAAATTAAAAGGGTTTCAAACTTTAATCGTCTGAAACCCTTTACTGTATTGCTCCCCCTCCCCGACTTGAACGGGGGACCCTCTGATTAACAGTCAGATGCTCTAACCAACTGAGCTAAGGAGGAATTTATTGGGTTGCAAAAATAGAGATTTTTACCTTGCAACAAAAATAGAAATGCATTTATTTTAACCAGCTCAATAAACCGGTTTCTTCAATACCAACAAATACTCCATTATTGGTGGTTTGTATGGGATACGTTTTTAAATAATAACCTTCCCCGCTAACATTTCTTCCATTTTGTAAGCTAAACTTGTATCGATGTAATGGACATGTAACAATATCAGTGTTGTTTAAAAAACCATCTGCAATAATTCCACCTGCATGTGGGCATTTAGCACTGCATGCAAATAGTGAACTTCCTTTTGCAATACATATCTTTTTACCTGCTACTTCTATTTGTAATAAATGGTTAGATGCAAAATTTAATTCATTTTCTGAGTCGGCGATTTTATGCCATTTGTATTTTTTATCCATTATCTAAAAGAAAAATTCAGCTTTATAAGGATAGCTAACCTGGTATACTTCCCTCACCTTGTTTAAGATTGTTTGTCTTAGTTCGTCAATATTTTGTTTTTCAGTAGCAGAAACAAAAACACAATTGCGATTTGCTTCTCTTTGCCATTTTTCTTTTAGATCACTTAGAATTTCTTTCTTTACATCCTCTTCCAGCCATTGATCAAAAGTATTTTTTTCATATAGGTCCATCTTATTAAAGACAGTAATTGTGGGCTTTTCAAACGATCCTAATTCCTGCAATGTTTTATTTACAACCGCATACTGCTCTTCATATTGGGAATGAGAAATATCAACAACATGCAATAACACATCCGCTTCTCTTACCTCATCCAATGTGCTTTTAAAACTTTCAATAAGATGGTGAGGCAATTTTCTTATAAAGCCAACGGTATCGCTTAAAAGAAAAGGAGTATGTCCAAAAACAACCTTTCGTGTTGTTGTATCCAGCGTTGCAAATAATTTATTTTCGGCAAATACATCGCTTTTGCTAAGCAGGTTCATTAATGTGGATTTACCAACGTTTGTATAACCAACCAACGCAACACGAATAAATTCTCCCCTGTCTTTGCGTTGTGTAAAAGCCTGCTTATCTATTTCTGCAAGGCGTTTTCGTAAGAGCGTTATTTTCTCCCTGGCGATCCTTCTGTCCGTTTCAATTTCTGTTTCACCCGGGCCTCTTGTTCCAATACCGCCACCCAGCCTTTCAAGGTGTTTCCACATACCTTTTAATCTTGGTAAAATATATTGGTACTGTGCAAGCTCTACCTGAACTTTTGCCTGTGCTGTTTTAGCTCTTGCTGCAAAAATATCAAGAATAAGATCTGAGCGGTCAATAACTTTTACCTGTAATTCCTTTTCAATATTAGTTATTTGAGAGCCGCTTAATTCATCATCAAAAATGGCTAATTCTATATCTCTCCCCTGGATGTATCTTTTAATTTCTTCAAGTTTGCCTTTACCAATAAAAGTTCTGCTATCAGGATGGGGTAACCTTTGCGTAAATCTTTTCACAGCTTTTGCGCCGGCGGTTTCAGCTAAAAAAGCCAGCTCGTCAAGGTATTCATTTACTAAATGTTCTGTTTGCTCTTTATTAATTAAGCCGATCAATACTGCTTTTATATCCTGCTGAATAGCACTTTTCTTTTCTATCAAAATTTTTTTTTATGAGGATACAAAAATAAGCCCACATTGTTTTCTATAAATAAAAAAGCGAACCTATGTAGTTCGCTCTTACTTCAATATAGCAAATTTTATAAGCCGCTTAATGTAAAGCCAACCTGGTAAAGCTTCACAGGCGCACCTGCAAAATCCTTTAACACATTGTTTAACTGGTAAGCACCAAAAAATGAAAAAATACCATAGCCAATTCTGCCGGTTGCCATGAACCGTGTTCCATTAAAATATTTTTTGCTGTTTTCCTTTTCTGTATAACTGCTTATAAGTGTATTATTTTTGCTCTGTAGATCCTTACCCTTTGTATGTGCATTAATCAATGTTCCCGCTTTTAGGCCTATCGCGATTTTCCAGCTCTTGTTGGAATTTAAAGGGTCAGATGAATACCTGAATTCCAGCGGTACTTCTAAGTACGATAGGGATAATTTATATTTTTTAAAATGATTAGTTGAATCTACTGCAGTAAAAGGAAGTTTTATCGCTGTTGATTTTATATCAACATTCATACGTTTAAAAGTTATGTTACTGGTTCCAACACCTATACCAATACCAAGACTAAATTTAGGGCTTGATTTAAAAGGCTTATCTAACATAAGGTAAGCATTAAACCCCCTGGAAAATCCGCTTTGATGCCTGCTTATACTATCAGGCATTCCTGTCCAGTGGTCAGATGAAAATTGTATCATTAAATGATCTCCGGGACGATTGTTAAGATTTAATTTCCTGGAAATTTTTCCATTATCCTGCGCCTGAATACTTCCGAATAATAAAATACTGATTGAGAGTAAAACAATTTTCTGCATACGTTATTTTGAGGCACAAAATAAACGTTAATATTTTTAATGAAAGGTTAAATAGGCATTTTATTTCAATGGCTTGAATGTTTACCAACTTTCCGTTTGTTTAATCAAAAGATAATTGAGCTTTTATTATATTTGCATCCCTCATTAAAATGAGAGGGCCTATAGCTCAGTTGGTTAGAGCACCTGACTCATAATCAGGTGGTCCCAGGTTCAAGTCCTGGTGGGCCCACAATAGTAAGGTTTGTTCATTTACAAACCTTTTGCTTTCATGGAAATATTATAGATATTGGAATAGGATTTGCCTTAATGCGAAAAAGTTTTGCTCATGAAACGCATTCTCGTTATAGATGATGCTGCTGATACCCTTGAACTTATTAAAATATTTTTAGAAGCTAATAGCTTTGAAGTGTTTACCTTTTCTAACGGAAAAATCACAATAAACGAAGTACTTGGTTATTCTCCTCAAATTATTATTCTTGATGTATATTTAAAAGGTTCTAATGGTGTTGAGATCTGCAACCAATTAAAATCAAACTCTTTAACCAGGAATATTCCAATTATAATGTCATCAGCCCACACTACTGATTATTTAATTTTGAGAAAATGTGCTGCAGAAGATTTTATATCAAAACCAATGGATATGGATGAATTGATGGCAAAAATCAATCATCAAATTAAAATTTCACAGACTACTTTTTCATAAGCAGTTAATAAATCTTTAGTCAATAAACAACAGTTTCAAAATTTGCCGGCCCTACAAATTAATCCGGTCTGTGTTCGTTGCAGACCTTTTTATCTATAATGTAATTAGTTATTTTTTTTAAAAAAATTTGCAAGCTCATCAATCTTATCAGTTCCAATTAAATCTGCATGTAGTTTCATTTGTAGCTTCCAGGATTTTATAGTATCAGGCGCAGCCCAAAAACGTATTGGCTTTCCTGCGGAATGAACGCTGTCAATAATATAGCGTAAATGTTTTTTATCTTTTCGTTTAATATGATCGTGCCCCTTCCACTCCGTTATTTTATTAAAAGGCAGACTTACCAAACCTACTCTATTCCACTCGTCCGGTGAATGGCGCAGCTTAAGGTCATCATCAAAAAAAATAAAATCCGGATAATTTTTATATTCTGCAGGTGGAGGACGATCACCACTGATAAGAACAGTTAATGCATTTGTTTGATGTGGTGTAGATATATACTGCTTCAAGGGTTCAAGCTCCTTAATAAGGAGAGGTAAAGCAACTTTATAATTCTCTTTAATATCCACCAATAACTTTAGTACCCGGTTATCGGCCGATAATGCCTTAAGCAGAGGCATAAGGTATAGCTCCTTTAGAGTTCGTTGTGCTTGTAAATTTTTTTTGCTATGGGCCACCAGCAAAACTCCATTTACCGGAAAAACATCAGCTTCAATTGAGCCAAAACCCGCATTATAAGCAGTATAAAAAGGAATGGGATGCTCATAATCATTATGTGCATGAGCATTTGCAACAGTATATTTTGCCTGCTGAGAAAATAAACTCATTGAAACAAAACAGAAAAAAACACTGAAGCAGATTAATATTTTTTTATGATCGAATAAAAAGAAAGTCATTCTTTTTTTAAATTTTTATTTTAGTGTGATGTCTGCTAATACAGGGAAATGATCAGAAGGATATTTACCATGATAGGTATCTGTAAGTAAACCCCATTTGCCTGCTGTAAAATGTTTCGTATAAAAATATGATCTATAATGTTTGTGCTGTCATTTGTTTTTCCAAAACCATTATGAGATGCGCTGTTGGCATAAGGATATTGCACCAGTTTATAAGTATCTTTTAAAATATCAGAATTGGCAATAGTTTGATAAGGCTCGCTGTTATGAGAACCATTCAGATCGCCTGTAAATATTACAGGGGCATTACCTGCAATATCTTTTATCTTTTGAAGTATCAGTTTACTGCTTTCTCTGCGTGCATGCACGCCCTGGTGATCGTAATGCGCATTGAAAAAATAAAATTTCTTTCTGCTCTTTTTATGTTGTAAATAAACCCAGGAACATATCCGGTTGCAGCAAGTGGCATCCCAGCCCAAGCCGGGTTTATCAGGTGTTTGTGATAACCAGAAATCCCCCTTATTCAATAATTTAAACTGATCTTTTTTATAAAAAATGGCGGAATGTTCACCTGCATCTTTTCCATCATTTCTGCCTACGCCATAATATGTGTATTGAGGTAGTGCATTGATAATGTCATCCAGTTGATTTTTATATCCTTCCTGTGTGCCGAAAATGTCAAAGTCATGAAAGCGGATCAATGCAGCAATTACTGGCGCCCTGTATACCCATAAATTTCCTGTATCCCCGGGATTATCGTATCGCAAATTATAGGTGCCAATAGTAAATTGTTGCGCATGCGAAAAATAGATGCATAAAAGTGATCCAACAACGAAAAAAAACTTTTTGAATTTCATAATTAGTTTGATCTTGCCTGCAATTTTATTTTCAACTTCAATTATTCAAATCTATTTCTGAAAGTTTTACAGGCCTGTTTTCAAGCATTGATTTTTTAGCGGCAGCAGCAATTAAAGTTGCCTGTAAACCATCTTCGCCGCTTACGGGCATTTCTTTATCATTTACCAATGCATCAATAAATAATTCCATTTCCTTTAAATATGATCTGGCATACCTATCCATAAAAAAGTCTAATGGCAATGCATGATGTATTCCTTTTTCATCAGAAATAACATTTGTGTTATGATGGTTATTACCAACCTGGATCATACCTGCATCGCCAAAAATCTCCAGGCGCTGATCATATCCATAGGCTGCTTTTCTACTATTGTCAATTACTGCATAAGTACCATCTTCAAATATCAGCGTTGTTAGAGCAGTATCCACATCGCCGGCAGTTTCAACTTCTTTATCTACCAGAACCAAACCTTTAGCATATACCTCAACTACTTTTTTGTTCATGATGTATCTCGCCATATCAAAATCGTGAATAGCCATATCCATGAATAAGCCGCCTGAATTTTTTAAATATTCAATAGGAGGTAAGCCGGGGTCACGACTGGTAATTTTTACTATTTGAACATTACCAATTCTTTTTTCACTAACAGATTTTCGTGCCTCCATAAAATCAGGATCAAATCTCCTGTTAAAGCCAAGCATTAGTTTTACGTTTGCCTCTTTTACAGTTTTTACAAGAGAGGCTGTTCTTTGTATTGAAAGGTCTAATGGTTTCTCACAAAATATATGTTTACCCTGTTTTGCAGCGGCTTCTACCAATGTTGCATGGGAACTGGTAGGTGTACAAACCAATACAGTATTCACTTCGGAATAGGCAATGGCTTGTTCCGGATCTTTGGTAAAGAAAACATTTCCATATTCTTTTTTAAATGTTTGCTCATCATATTGTGGATCAGCAACTGCAACAATAGAAGCATTAGGAAAAATTTGATTGATATTTCTAAAATGTATTTTCCCAATACGTCCTATTCCCAGCAATGCTATGTTTACCTGTTTCATTTTTATTTTTTAACTGGTTTAAATTATAACCCGATTGATTGAAGGTAAGTCCTGTTATTCTTTGCACATTGCTTCGGATCGCCCATACCCGGCAAAACATCCTGCTCCACTATGATCCAGCCCATGTAGTTTTTTTTATTCAGAAAATTTTTTATCGCTACAAAATCTACATCACCTTTTCCTAATTCACAAAACACACCATTTTTTACTGATTCAAAATAATCCCAATTATGTTTTATTGATTGCTCAGCAACCTGTGGCGAAAAATCTTTGAAATGTATATGCCATATTCTATCCCAATATTTTTCCAATACATCCACAGGATTTTTGCCTCCGCCAAAACGATAGTGCCCTGTATCAAAACACAATCCCAGTAACTCAGGATTGGTAGCATTCATTAAAGTATCAATTTCTGCAGGTGTTTCTATATAGCCTGCGCAATGGTGATGAAACACAGTACGCATTCCATATTTATCTTTTACAGCTTGTGCAATTTTTTCTGCGCCTTTTGCAAATGTGTTCATTTGTTCAGGAGATAAACTCTGATCATCAGTTATTCTTCCTGCATTTTCAGTTCGCTCTTTTACGCCTCCATTATCGTCTGCCAGTACGATAAATGCATCTTTATATCCTGCATCAAACATAAGCCCCGCCACTTTTAATGCCTGTTGCACGCCTTCATCATGAGCGGATTCATTAGATAAAGCAACCGGAACAAAAGCGCCTAATAAATTTAATTTCCTGGCAGATATTTCTTTATTCAACTCCTGCGAATTAGTAGGCATAAATCCCCAGTCGCCTAATTCTGTTCCTGTATAACCTGTTGCTGCTATCTCATCTAAAACCTGTGGATAGTCTAAAGATTTACCTTCCAGTTCAAATTCTAATACTCCCCACGAACAGGGAGCGTTGGCGATTTTTATTTCAGATTTTATTTCCATAATATTTTTAATGTTTCTGTTATTGCCCTAACCCCTACAAATAGTATTTCTGTTTCTTCCTATTCTTCTCCAACGCTTTATAATTTTCGTTAACGGATTTAATGGTTGATACTTCTGCTACTGGTACTTCCCACCATGCATAACCATCCACTCTTTGCTCTCTGTCTGTTTCAATATAGATAACGGTTGTCTTGCTATTTTTCTTTGCATCAGCTAATGCTTTTTTAAAACTCTCTATATCTTTTGTACGAATTACAATAGCTCCTAAACTTTCAGCATTTGTTGCAAGGTCAACTGGTAAAAAATTTCCATCCAGCTTACCTGTTTTTTTATTCCTGAATTTGTACTCAGTTCCAAAACCTTCTGTTCCTAATGATTTTGATAAACCACCAATGCTTGCAAATCCATTATTATTAATAAGAATAATGGTGAGCTTATATCCTTCCTGTATGGAAGTAACAATTTCCTGCGACATCAATAAATAACTTCCATCACCTACCATAACATACACTTCACGGGAAGTGTCTGCCATCTTTGCACCAAGTCCGCCGGCTATTTCGTAGCCCATACATGAGTAGCCATACTCCAGGTGAAATCCTTTACAGTTACGGGTTCGCCATAATTTATGAAGATCCCCCGGAAGGCTGCCTGCTGCACATAAAACAACATCCTTTTCATCGGAAAATGTATTGACTGCTCCAATCACTTCACCCTGGCTTACTGGAATACCATGATCAAGTGAATAGATTTTTTCTACTGTTTTATCCCAATCGGCATTATATTTTTTTATAGCATCCGCATACTTTTTATCAACCTTATATGAAGTGAGCAGCTTATCTAATTCTCTTATGCTTTCTCGTGCGTCGCCTGTAACCGGCAATGCACCTTGTTTAAAAGAATCAAACTCACTAACATTAAGATTGATAAACTGAACATCAGGATTCTGAAATGCTGATTGAGAAATGGAAGTAAAATCACTGTACCGTGTTCCTATTCCTATAACTACACCTGCTTTTGTACAAATCTCTATTGCGCCGGGAGTACCTGTAACTCCTGCTGCGCCTAAGTTTTGCGGCTCATCATAATTGAGAGAACCTTTACCTGCAAATGTTTCTACAACGGGAATACCGGTTCTGTTTACAAATTTTTTCAACTCATTGCATGCATCACTATAAATAACGCCTCCACCTGCAACAATTACCGGGCGCTCTGACTTGCTGATTATTTCTGCAGCTTTTTGTAATACCGATTCATCAGCCCTTGCTCTTTGAACTGTCCAAACTTTTTTC
>JAYVEA010000227.1:0-11386 GCA_043749085.1 Chitinophagales bacterium | reverse complement strand
CTATTAATTCCGGAAGCGCCTCTCTAATGTTTTTACCGATTAAATCTTTTTTACCTACAAAATGCTGATAGCCTTCATTTGCTAATTCAAAAACATGTTCCGGTCCTTTTAAAATACAAAATATTGCGGGCGCCTGCATAAAAAAATTATGCAGCAATTGCCGTTCATTAATTAATTCGCCGGATTGTTCCCTGATCTTTTTATCGAGTGTATCATTGGCAATAAGCAGATCATTAAGTTCGGTGCGGTTTGCTTCCAATCCCACATATGGGATCTTGGTTTTTGGGGGCTCAATTGTGAGCTTATGTTCAACAAGTGCCAGCAGGCCAACAAGATGATCGGCAATTTTTTCCATATCTGTTAAGCCTTTGCGGGCTTCTTCTACTTTTCCATCTTTGTATAATGCAACAAGTTTTCTTGCAGAAGTGTGAATATCGGCATGAACTTTTTCCAGTTCCTGCATTTCAGGGATATGGCCGTAAACTTTTAATGCATGGCTGTAAATCCATTTGCCTACAGTACATTCAAAATGAGATAATACCGGCGCCTCATCAATTAATTGTGCCCCGTATAAAATAGAGCGAAGCTTTGATTTGAATAAAAGATGTTTTGTTTTTGCCTGTTCAAAATCAAGTTGAACATAAGTATCAATGCCGGTTGCCTGTGCCATTATTTTTAATTACGCTGAATTTTTAAAATAAGTTTTCTCTAAGCAGTCAGCAGCATTTTAATAAAAAGCCAAACTTATTAATTTGCCTGTTATTAAACAAATATACCATACTGAATTTAGGCAGAAAAGGTTAACATATAGCTTATGTATTTATAGAACTTTTAAACTCTTTTTAATTATTTCAATACCCCCAAGTAATTCTGCTTTTGTAATTATTAATGGCGGAGCAAAACGAATCTTATCTCCATGTGTAGGCTTTGCCAATAATCCATTTTGTTTTAATTCAAGGCACAATTTTAATGCTGCATCTTTATCAGTATGTTTTATTTCAATGGCATTAAATAAACCTTTACCACGAATTTCTTCAATATGAGGTGAATTTATTTTTTGCAATTCTTCTCTGAAAACGTTTCCTAGTGCTTCTGAATTTTCTGCCAGTTTCTCTTCTTTTAAAACTGTTAATGCAGTAATAGCAACTTTACAAGCCAGGGGATTTCCTCCATAAGTGCTGCCATGCTCACCCGGCTCAATGGTTAACATTATTTCATCATCTGCAAGCACCGCACTAACCGGTAAAGTACCACCACTTAAGGCTTTACCCAGAATTAAAATATCCGGCCTTACATCTTCATGATCACAGCAAAGCATTTTTCCTGTCCGGCATAAACCTGTTTGAATTTCGTCTGCGATAAATAAAACATTCGCATCCACACAATATTGTTTTGCAGCTTTTAAATATCCATCATCAGGAACCACCACACCTACTTCGCCCTGGATCGGTTCAACTAAAAAACCTGCAACATTTTTATCAGTTAGAGCTTTGGCTAATGCATTAAGATCATTAAAAGGTATTATTTCATATCCCGGTATAAAGGGACCAAATTCTTTTTTAGCTGATGCATCTGTACTGAAAGAAATTACTCCGGTTGTTCTTCCATGAAAATTATTTTCGCAAACGATGATCTTCGCCTTATTTTCTGTAATCCTTTTTACTTTATAAGCCCATTTTCTGCAAAGTTTAATTGCAGTTTCAACTGCTTCAACACCTGTGTTCATCGGTAATACTTTATCGTAGCCAAAATATTTTGTGATGAATTCTGCATATTCACCAAGCGCATCCGTATGAAAAGCACGACTGGCCAGTGTTAGCAGCTGTGCCTGCTCAATAAGTGTTTGTATAATCCTGGGATGGCAATGCCCCTGATTAACTGCGGAATATGCGCTAAGAAAATCAAAATATTTTTTGCCATCCACATCCCATACATAAACTCCTTTGCCTTTATTTAATACAACAGGCAGTGAATGATAATTATGAGCGCCGAAATTTTCTTCAAGCTGAATGTATTGTTGAGTTTTACCTGAATTGAATATGGAAGTATGCATAAAGAAATAATAAATAAGAAATAATAAATAATAAAAGAATAGGGGCGATATGGTTATGCCTTGTGATCGAGGAAATCGAGGTTTTGATCGAGGAAATGAGATATGTGTGGTTTGGATAACAAGTGTTATAAATTGTTAGTTAAAGATAAAGAAAATTTCTTCAGGTGAAATTTATAACTTTTTGAAAGTATTTATCGTTTTGGTATTCGATATTATCCTCTTTTCTAAATATTCCATACAAGCTGCTGCCGCTGCCGCTTAGGCTTGCATATACAGCTCCTTTTTCATACAGCTCATTTTTTAGTTTTTCTATTTCAGGATATTCTGCAAACACAGGAATCTCAAAATCATTTTGCAATTGGTTCTTCCATGTTTCTATAGGTTGGGTTATTATTTCTTTTATAGAAGCGGTTGGCTCCTGCGGAGCAATTTTTGTGAACGCCCATTTGGTATCAATATGAATCCCGGGATTAACGATTAGTAATTTATAATTCGTTAGGTCAATATTTATTGGTTGCAATATTTCTCCTCTGCCTGTTGCAAAGCATGGTTTATTAATTATAAAAAACGGACCATCACTCCCTAACCGTAAAGCATAATCAAGTAACTGTTCGGTTTGTAAATTCAGTTTAAATTTTTCATTAAGTAATTGCAATGTGAAAGCTGCATCAGATGAACCGCCTCCTAATCCTGCCCCAAGCGGAATAACTTTATGCAGATGCATTTTTATTGAAGGCAGATCCGGAAAATCCTGTTTTAATAAATTGTATGCCTTAATGCAAAGATTATCGGTCGCATCTACCTGCATTCCCGTAACAATAAATTCATTTTTATCTGAAGCAATAATTTCTAAAACGTCGGTAAACGGAATAGGAAGGAAAATTGTTTCGAGATCATGAAAGCCATCTCCTCTTTTGCGGATGATATTTAATCCAAGATTTATTTTACAGTTTGGAAAAGCGATCATACCCCTATCCCCTGAAGGGGAATTTGTTTATCCGGTTTATAATTCTTTTTTTCATTTCTCTCCCCTTTAGGGGTTTGGGGGTATTATTTCTTCCTTGTTTTTATTTCATCTCTTATGGCGATCGCCTTTATGTAATCTTCATGTTCCAGCACTTCATTTAATAAAGTTTCCAGTTCCGTCATAGATAATTTTTTCAGATCATCCTTGGTTCCTGAATCCGTTTGAGAGATAGAACCGCCTGTTGCTTTTTTCTTTTTCTCATCATCTTCCATTAATATTCCGGCGCTGTCTAAGATGTTATCGTAGGTATAAATGGGGCAGCCAAAACGCACTGCAAGAGCTACCGCATCTGAAGTTCTTGAGTCAATTTCCACAGTATCATTATCTGTTGAACAGACTAATTTGGAATAAAAGATTCCTTCCTGCAGGTCATTGATAATTACTTCGTGAAGATCAACATTAAAAGCCATCATAAAGTTCTTCATGAGGTCGTGGGTGAGGGGGCGGCTGGGCTGCATACGTTCCAGGGCCACAGCAATTGCCTGCGCTTCAAAGCCACCAATAACAATGGGCAGGCGGCGTAAACCATTCACTTCGCCAAGCACAACAGCATACGAATGTGTTTGCGTAATACTGTGAGATAAGGCAACTATTTCCAATTCTATTTTCTTCATAACCTTGTTGCTGACTTAAACAGCAAATATAAAAAGTTAATCGTTAAGAAGATAAAAAGAAAGTATCACAGAGAGTAAAAAACACAGTACAAATATTTTAAGATTCTTTGCGGCGAACTGTTTTTTTTAAATTAGTTATATTTATTTTCTAAAACTGGCAATATGAGATACCTATTATTTTCAGCTTGTGTCATTATTTTTTTAATGGGATATAAAACAACTGAAACTATCACTGATAAAATTGATCAAACCGCTCTTGTCAAAGTAATTTTTAAAAAGAAATTTTCAACAATAAGTTGCACCCCCGATTGGACAACCTATCATCTTACAAAACTAGATATCATGGAAATGATTCCGCTTCCCGGAACCGGTTCTCATGTATGGAAAATTTCAACAATGAGTGATAGCGCTCAATTTTATTTTAACCAGGGCATCAATCTGTATTATGGTTTTCATATTATCGAAGCATTGCCTTCATTTAAAAAAGCCCAATTATTTGATTCAGCCTGTGCCATGTTATATTGGGCAGAAGCATTGGCTTATGGTCCTAACATAAATGATATTGAATACTCAATGTCGCCCGCTGCTTTAACAGCAATAAAAAAGGCAGAAATGCTTAGTAAGAATTCATTTTCAAAAGAAAGAGGTTTGATAGAAGCTATGCAGGCTCGCTATTCTGGGGATGCAACACAAAAAAGAGAAAAGTTAAATCAAAAATATGCTGACAGGATGAAACAACTTTACAACAGCTTTCCTGCAGATGCAGAAATAGGTGCTTTATACGCTGATGCCCTTATGAACCAGCATCCATGGGATCTCTGGCAGCATAATGGATTACCAAAACCATGGACGCCTGAAATAGAAAAAGTGCTGGAGAATGTATTAAAATTTTCACCCCAACATCCTGGCGCTAATCATTACTATATTCATACAATGGAGGCTTCGCCTTATGCATACAAAGCCACTGCCAGCGCTGACCGGTTGGGAAAATTAGCTCCCGGACTTTCGCACATGGTTCATATGCCATCGCATATTTATATAAGAACGGGGCAATATGGAAAAGGCGCTTCAGTCAACACTTCAGCCATTGAAGATTATAAAAAATATCTGCAATTATATCCTGATGTTGTAAACAATGCTCCGCTGTATGAAATTCATAACCGACACATGAAGGCAGCATGTTCAATGAACAGGGATAATTATTCAGTAGCCTTAAAAGATGCTGTAGAATGCCGCAATAGTTTTGATACATCATTTCTTTCTATGGATGCACCGATGGGTGATTTTATCCAATATGTTTACATGACTCCTGAATTAACAATGCTAACCTTTGAAAAATGGAATGATATAATTAACCAACCTGATGTGGCAACAAGGTTTCATTATGCAGTATTACTGCAACAATTTGCAAAGGGGATGGCTTATGCCAATACCAACAATTTAGTTATGGCAAGGTCATCATTAAGTAAATTAGAAAGTTTATTAAATGAAAAAGATTTGTCAGTTGTATTGACTCCCTTTAATGCTCCAATAACGGTAGCAAACATTGCAAAAAATATTTTACTCGGTACAATTGCTGAAAAAGAAAAGAATATAAGCGCAGCAATTAATTATTTTAAAAAGGCTGTTACAACAGAGGATTCATTGGTTTATAATGAGCCAAGAGATTGGCTGGTGCCGGCAAGGCATTATTTAGGTAAAGCATTAGTAACAGCAAAAAAATATAAAGAAGCGCAAATGGTTTTTTGGGAAGATTTAAAAGTGCAACCGAAAAATTATATCGCTACCAAAAGTCTACAGGTGTTGGGTTTGAAATGATTGCAAAGTGGTTCGTGGAGACACGAACCAAGGCAAAGGTTATTTTTTTGGTAGCCGGCGATTGAATAACTATTAAGCTTCATTGGCGTCGCACTCTTGTACAGTATAACTTTATTGAGCAAGCTTATTATTTGCCCTTTTGTATTTCTAGTTTGAGAATGGTAAGTTTTGCGCTGACTGTAGAGTAAGTAATTCTCACATAGCGTCCCGCTTTTATTACTCCGCCATGCGCTGCCGAATTATGATAGCCAACATTTATATCATAATCAGAGAATTCAAAATGAACTCCTGCTACATCAAATTTTTCATTTGCATGACCTTCATATGGCATAGGTTGATAATTATCAACCGTTCCTTCTACAATTTTGTACTCCTTATTAGCAACTAACTTTTTTGCTTTGTATAATGGTCCAAGTTGGAAAAATATAACTACGAAAATTCCTATTATTGAAAAACTTATAAAGCCAAGACCGATATTAAAAATAATATTGTATAAATTTTGAAGACTTCTTTTTTTACATGTAAAAGAAATCATAGCAATCCCGATGAAACAAAATGCTAAGGCAATAATTAGAAAACTATAATTTGCCTTTTCCCATGTTACATCGTAAGCTGTTGAAAAATCCATTTGCTTTTTTGTTAGTGATATTTTCTGTGCGACCCAAAATAATCTTTTATTAAAGAAATCCAAAATACGCTTCGATAAAAGCTGCTTATAGGTATGCCGATGAAGTGATTGCGACGCAACTATGATGCTATGAAAACTAAAGCTGGTATCCAAAAAATAAAAACTAAATCCCTTTCAATTTCTTAACGGCTTCAGTAATTTTTGGCATCACTTCAAAAACATCGCCTACAATTCCATAATCGGCGGCTTTAAAAAACGGGGCTTCGGGATCTTTATTTATCACAACAATTACCTTGCTGCGGTTAACGCCGGCAAGATGCTGGATGGCGCCGGAAATGCCAACGGCAAAATATAAATTAGGCGCAATTGCCAAACCGGTTTGTCCCACATGCTCATGATGCGGCCGCCAGTCAGAGTCAGCAACCGGCCTGCTGCAGGCAGTTGCAGCGCCTAACGCTTTCGCAAGATCAGTTATTAAATTCCAGTTCTCAGGACCTTTTAAACCACGACCGCCACTAACAACTATCTCAGCTTCTGATAAAGGAATTTCTCCTGCTACTTTATTTACGGCAATAACTTTTACTTTAGCTTCGGGAATCTGAACATTCAGTTCAGCAACTTCTGCGGTGCCTTCTGTTTTATGTATTTTATACGAATTGGGATTGAGAGAAATTATTTTTATTTCAGTATTGATAGCAACATTGGCAAAAGCTTTTCCGCTGAAAACATTTTTCTTTACTACAAAACCATTACCTATATCCGGCAAGGCAACAGCGCCGGAAACCAGACCTGCTTTTAGTTTTGCAGAAAGCCTTGGTGCAATTGATTTACCATCTACATTGTTTGCAAATACTATAACTTTTGCAGCAAGTATTCCTACAGCCTGCGCAAGTGCATTCGCAAAAACCTGTGAGTCCAGTTCATTAACTGCTTCACTGCTTATGGTATGAATTTTATTTAATCCATACGCACCCAAAGCAGCAAGTTCATCATTTACTTTTCCAAACACAATTCCTTCGGCAGTGGTATTTAATAACTCTGCTACTTTAGCGCCATAGCTTGCTGCTTCAAAAGAATTCTTTTTTATGTGTCCTTCACTTTGGTCTAAAAAAATTAAAACACTCATAATTGAAATTTTTGGCCTCACCCTCCATCTCTCCCGAAACAATCGGGAGAGCGGTGCTTCAGCTCTTTAATTAATATTATATCTTCCACATCATCTTTATCATATTTTCATCAATAGTTCGCAACAATCTTCTCCATTTCCCTCTCCCTATGGGGGAGAGTATAGGAGTGGGGCTAAAATACTTTCGCTTCTTCATGTAATAACCTCACTAACTCTTCAGGATTATCAGCAGGAACAAGCTTCACACCTGCTTTCGGCGGCGGTAATTCAAATGATACAACAGAAGTTAATGCATCCACTGCAACAGATTCAACAACTTTTAATGGTTTTGTTCTGGCTCCCATAATTCCTTTCATATTAGGTATGCGTTGTAATGCAACTCCTTTCTGGCAACTTACTACAACAGGCAACTGTATTTCATTTACTTCTTCGCCTCCATCTATTTCACGGTTGATTGTTGCTGTATTTCCGGTTAAATCAAACTTTGTTGCAAGCGAAACATAAGGCAGGTCTAATAATTCAGCAACCATACCACCAATGGAAGAACCATTGTAATCAATAGTTTCCTTACCTGTAAAGATCAAATCGTAATTATTTTGTTTTGCTACTTCTGCAATTTGCGAAGCAATATAAAAGCTATCATTGCTGGTGGAATTAACTCTTATGGCTTCATCGCCACCCAATGCAAGCGCCTTGCGAATGATTGGATCAGAATCAGTGCCGCCAACATTTACCAAATGAATTTGCACTGATGCATCGGCTTCTTTTAATTCTATTGCTCTTATTAATGAATACCATTCGTCGTATGGATTAATGATGAATTGCACCCCGGCTTCTGCAAATTTCGTATTGTTATCGGTGAAAGTTATTTTTGCCGTTGTATCCGGCGTTTTGCTTATACAAACAAGTATCTTCATCTGATGTTTTTTAAAAGAAGCGCAAAGATAACAGTAAAAATTATTGTATGGACAGGGTTGAAAAACTAAAGGAATATTTAAAAGTGAATGACAAGGACAGCTTCCTGCAACATGCACTGGCACTGGAATACATTAAAGTGGGCAATGAGAAAGAAGCAGAAAGTTTATTTAAGGAAATTCTGCATAGGGAGCCAACTTATGTAGGCACATATTATCACCTGGCTAAACTGCTTGAGCGAATTGGAAATACAGAAGAAGCGATAAAAGTTTATGAAAAAGGAATGCAGGAAACGAAGAAGGCTGGGGATAATCATTCGTACAGTGAATTGCAGGCAGCGTATGAAGAGTTGGTTTATTAAAAGGATTTGGTTACCGGCATTTAAGCTTCGGGCAACATCGTTGTGTCACTCACTTCATCGGCATACCAATTATCATCTTTACTTACATTATATAAATGAGTTTGCTTCAAAAGTTTATTGAGTTTATTAAAAAAGAAAATCTTTTTCAACCAAAAGATAAATTGTTGCTGGCTGTAAGTGGGGGAGTAGATTCTGTTGTATTGTGTGAGCTGTGCAAACAGGCAGGCTATGATTTTGTAATTGCACATTGTAATTTCCAGTTAAGAGGCGGGGAGAGTGAACGGGATGAACAATTTGTAAGAGAGCTATCTAAAAAATATAATGCAGAAATATTTGTAAAAAAATTTGACACAGATAAATATTCAGAAGAAAATAAAGTTTCCATCCAGGTTGCCGCAAGGGAATTGAGGTATGAATGGTTTTTCTCTTTAATTAGCACTAAGCAATATGCAACAGGCAAAAGTGAAAGTTCTGTAGATTGCCAATTGCAGGTTGCTAATTGGATTCTTACTGCTCATCATGCCAATGATAATATTGAGACGTTATTAATGAATTTCTTTAAAGGCACTGGAATCAATGGGTTGAGAAGTATTATTCCTAAACATGCAAAGATTATTCGTCCATTATTATTTGCCAAAAAAGAAGCGCTTTTGGAATTTGCAGAAGAACATGCACTAAAATACGTTGAAGATTCTTCCAATGCTTCTGATAAATACACCCGCAATTATTTTCGCAATCAATTAATTCCTTCTATTCAAAAAGTATTTCCCCGGGCAGAAGATAATTTGCTTGATAATATTGAGCGTTTTAAAGATATTGAAACACTCTACCAGCAGTCAATCTTACTTCATAAAAAGAAATTATTAGAGAAGAAAGGCGAGGAGATTCATATCCCCGTTTTAAAATTATTAAAATCCGAGTCTTTATCGACGGTAGTGTATGAGATTATAAAAGATTTTGGTTTTACTTCTAACCAAGTAGACGAAGTAATAAAACTGTTGAACAGTGATTCAGGAAAATACATTCAATCATCTTCGCATAGAATTATTAAAAACCGAAAGTGGCTTATCATTTCACCCAATGATACTGCAATAGCTGAAAATATTTTAATTGAGGAAAAAGACAAGGCAGTAGAGTATGTTAGCGGAAAATTAAAGTTTGAGAAGCTACCAACTGCCAACCTGCCTACCGGCGAGGCAGGCTACAAACTATCAACCGGCAACGCTGCTGCAATGCTTGATGCTGAGGAAATTAAATTTCCTTTATTGTTAAGAAAGTGGAAGCAGGGAGATTATTTTTATCCCCTTGGCATGAATAAAAAGAAGAAACTTAGCCGGTTTTTTATAGACCAAAAATTATCTCTTACCGAAAAGGAAAATATATGGCTACTGGAAATGAATAAGAAAATTATCTGGGTAATAGGAAAAAGAATTGATGACCGTTTTAAGCTAACCACCAATACAAAGAATATTTTAATAATTACCCTAAGTTAAATTTTGTCTTCATATAAAATTTTACATCATCAATAAAGTGGTTCCAAACATCATAATTCGAATAAAGTTTAGTAGCAACAATTATAAACACTACTCCAAATAAAGCTCCCCAAATATGTGCTGAGTGATTAATGTTATCGCCACCACGCCTGTCCATGTAAGCAGATAAGATCAAATACAACGGTCCAAAAATAAATCCCGGTATAATTGGAGGAATGATAAAAAAGCCAAGTTGCGAAAGAGGAGAGATCATAATACCTGCAAATACTACAGCCGATACAGCGCCTGAGGCACCGAGACTTCTGTAATTTTCATTTGTTTTATTTTTCCAATAGGTTGGTAACAGGCAAACAATTAAGGCAAGAACATACATCAGCAACAACATTGCTCTTCCATAGTCACCAAAAAATTGAATAAAGCCTGGCTCAACAAGGGCATTGGAAAATAAGTAGAAAGATATCATGTTAAATGCAAGATGTCCAATATCTGCATGAATAAAACCACAGGTTATAAAACGATAGTATTGATTTTTTTCACTTACAGCCGGAGGATAAAAAATAAGGTTATCCATTACCTGCTGATTATTGAAGGCAATAATAGAAACAATAACAGTTGTAGCAATTATGATTAATGTGATAGATATCATCGGGGTTATAATAGTTTTCAAACATACATATAAACTAGTTATGGTGATATTTCTCATTCCTGATAATTGTACAGGCTCTGTAGATCTGTTCCGCCAGCATCAATCTTACTAATTGATGAGGGAAAACCAGCTTCGATAGACTCCAGACATTGTTAGCCCTTTTAATAATTTTTTCATCCACTCCATAAGTCCCGCCAATAAGAAAGACCATGTTCTTAATGCTGTTGTTTGCGTTTTGTTGTATAAATTGAGCCAATTGTTCCGATGTAAATTGATTTCCTTTTTCATCCAGAACAACTAATACATCTCTTACATGTAATAAACTTAAAATAATATCTGCTTCGCTTTTTTTCAGATCTGTAGTAGAAAGGCTTGAAGTGTTTTTAACCGGGGGAATTAATTTCCATTCAACTGAGTAATAGTGGGAAATACGCTTACTAAAAATTTCTATCCCATCTTTTACATGAGGTTCATGCGTTTTGCCAACAGACCAAAATTGGATTTTCACTTTTACTATTTATTGTAAAAGTGCTAACATCTCTTCAATAAATATTTATTATTTTTGCCGTTCATTGGCTGCGTAGCTCAACTGAATAGAGCATCTGACTACGGATCAGAAGGTTTTAGGTTTGAATCCTAACGCGGTCACTAAAGCCTCATAGCGATATGAGGCTTTCTCATTTTCAAGGAGTTAGGGATTGTAAA
>JAYVEA010000226.1:0-3549 GCA_043749085.1 Chitinophagales bacterium | reverse complement strand
TCGGATTGATCGGCGCTAATGGAAAAGGTAAATCAACTTTATTGCGCATTGTTGCAGGTACCGAAACTTTTGAAGGTGAAAGAATTTGGGGGCACAATGTTGATGATGCATTTTATGCGCAGCATCAATTAGAGGCGTTGGATCTGAACAATGATGTGCTGGAAGAAATGCAAACAGCACGAAGCGGAAAAACAGATCTGGAACTTCGTACTTTACTCGGATGTTTTTTATTTAGTGGTGATGATGTTGATAAGAAAATTAAAGTATTGAGTGGTGGAGAAAAAGCACGTGTAGCACTGGCAAAAACGATTGTTAGCAAAGCAAATTTTTTATTGTTGGATGAACCTACCAATCACCTCGATATACATTCTGTTGATCTGCTGGTGGAAGCATTAAATAAATATGAAGGCACCTATATTCTTGTTAGTCACGACAGGTATTTTGTAAATCAAACCTGCAATAAAATATGGGAAATAGAAAATTATAAAATAAAAGAATTCGTTGGCAATTTTGAAGAGTGGGAAGAATGGAAACAAAGGCTAAGTGAAAAGTCAAAAGTGAAAAATGAAAAGGTTTTACCAGTTATTACTAAAGAAGTAAAAGTTGAACCTAAACAAAATAATCAGAAGAACAGTATTGATAAGAATGCTCAGAAAGAATTGCAAAAAACACAAAGACAGTTTCAGCAGGTAGAAGAAAAAATTGCCAGTCTTACCAAACGAAAAACAGAATTAGAGAGTGCTTTATCTTCTCCTGAAATTTATACTGACAGCAATAAATTTTCACAAACCGAAACGGACTATAAAAATATTTCGCAACAATTAGAAAAAGCAAATGCCGAATATGAAGTAGTATTCGAAAAAATGATGGAGTTGGAAGGAAAATAGTAATAGCGGGTTTTTAACTCGCCCTTAAAGTTACAGATAAGATTATAGTTAATGGTTTTATGGTAATACGCCTGTTTTTACCATACATAGTATACTTAATGTCAGATCCCTTTAAATAAGACAACAGCTCTACATTATTACCTGCCGTTGTAAATGAAGTAGCATATGTATCAGGAAAAGTAACTGCGAAAAGTTCTGCAGGAGTACTATTTGTATTTGATTGGATTGTTATACGAACACTTTGAAAATTTGAAACATTGTTTAGTTGATCAGCATTAGTAATAGTAACATTAAATTGTTTAGCCTTTATAGAACTAACATCGTTTGCACCGAAAACACCTCCTGTTTTAGACCTTACTATACTATCTAAATTAAACTTATAATTAAATTGGCCTAATGGTAATTCAAAGGGTGATACAACAGGAACAGCGGGTATTGATACCTGAAAATCGACACTTGTATCAAAACCACCAAATATTGCTGATGCTAATTTTTTGCATGATGAAAACGCAAAAAGCATTATAAAAGCTACAGATAGGACAATAAGATTTTTTTTCATTTTTTTGTTTATGTACCGAAAGTATAACAATCAATAGAAAGCTGATTATTTTTTACTCAACATAATTTCAACAGTTTTTTATGTTGATAAGATTGCCGATTATTAAACGCTATGTTCAACCATGAAATTGTTTGTGTTAATTAAGATATGGGAATAATAACGATTATCTATTACTTATATTTGCAAAAATTGGTCCGGTAGCTCAGTTGGATAGAGCATCAGCCTTCTAAGCTGAGGGTCATTGGTTCGAATCCAATCCGGATCACCATTTTTAAAAGCTCCTTATTTGGGAGCTTTTGTATTTTTATAAAAATGTGATCAATGGATGTAAAAATTGAAGAGAGCTGGAAAGAAGTGCTGAAAGATGAATTTACCAAAGACTATTTTCTGCAGATAGTAACATTTATTAAAACAGAAAAAGCAGCAGGCAAAATAATTTATCCCCCCGGTGCTTTAATATTTAATGCTTTTGATAAAACACCCTTCAATAAAGTAAAAGTTGTTTTACTGGGGCAGGATCCGTATCACAATCCGGGGCAGGCGCATGGTTTAAGTTTTTCTGTCCCCGATGGAGTTACTAAACCGCCATCCCTTATAAATATTTTTAAAGAATTGCAAAGTGATCTTGGTATTCCTTCTTCAGCAAATGGCAATCTGGAGAAATGGGCTCTACAGGGGGTACTGTTATTAAATGCATCATTAACAGTTCGCAAAAATGAACCTGCCAGCCATAGTAAAATTGGATGGATAGAATTTACTGATGCTGTAATTAAAAAAATATCCGGAGAAAAAAAAGGAGTTGTGTTTTTATTATGGGGAAAGTTTGCCCAGGATAAACAGGTTTTGATAGATGAAACAAAGCATCAGGTTTTAAAAGCAGCCCACCCCTCTCCTTTCAGTGCTGATAAAGGTTTTTTTGGATGCAGACATTTTTCAAAAGCAAATGAATTTTTAATGCAGGAAGGCCTGGCGCCAATAGACTGGAAATTGAATTAAGAAAAAATGTAGTGAAACGGCAGAGGTGAAACGTGAAATTTTTAAATCTTATCTACGTCTCACGTTTCACTTCTCACGATAAAATATTTTAACAGGAAAAATGAAAATCATAAAAGAAATCTTGGGAAGAGTATTTGCGCTGTGGGCAATGATAATTTTTATTATCACCATGTTACCGGTGGCACTTGCCATTTGGATAATCGGTTTAATAAGAGAACCCAAAAGAACAGCAGCGTTTCGCAATATTTCAAAAGCATGGATGAGATTATTTTTTTTTCTTATTGGTATTCCTTTAAAGATAAAGGGAAAAGAAAACTTCAGGAATGGAGAAAATTACATCGTGTTATGCAATCATAATTCGTTGATGGATGTACCGGTTGCAACTCCATTTATACCCGGTGCAAATAAAACCATTGCAAAAATAGAAATGTCAAAAATCCCATTGTTTGGATTGATCTATAAAAGGGGCTCTATTCTGGTAGATAGAAAAGATAAGAATAGCAGGCGTAATAGTTTTAAAAAAATGCAAGCAGTTCTTGCAATGGGAATGCATATGTGCATATACCCTGAAGGAACACGAAATAAAACCAGCCAGCCATTAAAAGAGTTTCACAATGGTGCATTTAGGCTGGCAGTGGAAACGGAAAAATCTTTACTGCCTGCAGTAATTTTTAATACAAAAAAAGTGTTGCCTGCCGATAAATTTTTTTTTCTGTGGCCTGCAAAATTGGAAATACATTTTTTGCCTCCTGTGCCTGTTTCTTCAATAGATAATTATGAAGAGATAAAAGAACATTTATTTGAATTGATGAGCAGTTATTATGTTACACATTATAAGCCGCTGTAAAAAGACCGGGTTCTGTTAATTCGCAGGTCTCTTAATAAGCCTGATTTAGGGCTGATATTTATACTGTAAAAGCGGTATCTGCCTACAGGTGATAAGTTGATAGACATTTGCCAGCAGTGCATTTCCCTTGATATGGAAACAGAAATAGTTCCTAATTCATGCCGTGTAATGTTATAGAATCCATTAATACCCATTTGCCATTTGGGAGTAAGATTTAACGTGCCACCAAAAGTAACATCCTGGTTAAATTCATTTTTAAA
>JAYVEA010000225.1:0-11491 GCA_043749085.1 Chitinophagales bacterium | reverse complement strand
CTTAAAAAAAATATTCCTTCAGTAGTTTTTAATGGAGACCCAACCGGCAGAAGTTTATACACCGTTTTAAGTGTAAATTTTCCTAAGTCTGAAAGATCGGAAATGCTCCTTTTTAACCTGGATATACATAATATTTGCGCAAGTGGCGGGAGCGCCTGTACTTCGGGAGCTGATGCCGGAAGCCACGTTATTAAAGCGCTGAGTAATAATAATAATCAGGTTACTGTAAGATTTTCCTTTAGTAAGAACAATACTGAGGAAGAAGTGGATTATGTAGTGGAAACTTTAAAAGAATTGATTTAATATTTGGTTACCAGCATTGGTATTTTATGGCGCCATCGTTGTGTCACTCTCTTCATCCGCATACCTTAATTCATCTATCTTAATATTAAAATAAGGATGTCGTTATAGGATTCAATAATAAATCTTCCGAACTTTGTGTTGGTTAGCAAATACATATTCATTGTGGTTTAGAAAATGGAAAATAATAATTCCATTTCTGCCGGTCAGGATATGTTAAAGAAACAAAATACAGGCCAGAAATAAAATTTGTGGAAAAAGTGAAAACATTTCTTGCTAAACAAAGACAAGCACCAATTATAATATGAAGGCATTATTTTTTTGTCCGCGTTGGGGACAGGCAAATACAAGCTGGGAGGTTTTCTTATACAGTGTAAAATCATCAGGATATGATGGTATAGAAGCAAGTGTACCGGATGATGAAAAAGAAAAAGCTGAAATGCTTAACGGGCTTGCAAAATATGATCTTAAACTAATCGGACAACATTGGGAAACAGTGGTATCTGATTTTGAAAAACACTGCAAAGAATTTGAATTGCGACTCCATCATTTGGCTGATTCAAAACCCATTTTTATTAACTCACAAACAGGGAAAGATTATTATTCTTTCGAGCAAAATAAAAAATTGATCTCCATAGCAAACAATGTTGCAAACAAAACAGGTATTACGATCTTACATGAAACCCATCGCGGTAAATTTAGCTTCGCAGCACACATAACAAAACACTATTTCGAGAAATTACCTGACTTAAGAATAACCCTTGATATTTCTCATTGGTGTAATACTGCTGAATCATTATTGCATGATCAAAAAGAAGCTGTTGAAATGGCTATAGCGAGAACTGATCATATCCATGCCCGTATTGGCTTTGCTGAAGGTCCGCAAATAATAGACCCACGTGATCCTGCATGGAATGATGAAATAGAATTTCACTTAAGCTGTTGGGATAAAGTGGCAGATATAAAAAAGAAAGCAAAATTACCAGTAACCATAACTCCTGAATTTGGGCCAGCACCGTACATGATGAGCCTGCCCTTTACTCAGCAGGCCGTTGCCGATCAATGGGAAATAAATAAATACATAATGCATTTATTAAAAGAAAGATACCGATCGTAGTATTATTTTTTATTCAGTTTAATAAATTAAGCCTCTTTGGTTTTAATAGAATCAGCAACCAGTTTATTTATTGCATCAATTTCCGGCTGGGTTAAGTAGCGCCATTTACCCGGAGCTATTCCTGATAAAGTAATGTTCATTATTCTTATCCGTACAAGTTTGGTTACACGATAATCCAATACCTCGCACATCCTTCTTATCTGGCGGTTTAATCCCTGGGTTAAAATTATTCTAAAAACATATTTATTTTCCTGTTTTACAAAACATTTGTGCGTAACTGTATCCAAAATTTTAATACCATTGCTCATTCGTTTTACAAAGTCAGGGTTAATTGGTTTATCTACCGTAACTATATATTCTTTTTCATGATTATTTCCTGCCCTCAAAATTTTATTTACAATATCTCCGTCATTGGTTAAAAAGATCAATCCTTCTGATGGTTTATCCAGTCTGCCTATCGGGAATATTCTTTTAGGATGATTTATATAGCCAATGATGTTGTATTTATCTTTACGATCTGTTGTAGAAGAAACGCCAACAGGTTTATTGAATGCGATATAGATCGGTTTATCTTTTTGTTTTAAAGTTTGCCCATCAATTTTTATTACATCATCATAATTAACTCTATTCCCCAATTTAGGAATCTTCCCATTTACGGTAACGCTTCCGTTTGCAATTAATTTATCTGCTTCCCGCCTGGAACAAAAGCCTGTTTCGCTGATGAACTTATTTAAGCTTATATCATCTCTATCCATAATAACTACAAAGAATAACTTAATTTCTTTATTAATTCTTCGGGAAGCTTTGGCAGCTTTTTTCTTTCAATTAAAAATGTAGACAGTCCTTCAATATCCCCGAAAATGGTATGTTTTGTTAGTGCCCCTTCGAGGTAACCAGAGCCGGAAGTGCCACCAGTCCCGGTTCTCATTCCTATCATTCTGCGTACCATCACTAAATGTTTATGTCGCCACCCAGCCATTTGATGATCAACTTCAACAAGGCTATCCAATATTTTGTAAGAGGTTTGAAATACAGGAAAATCCCTGTAGAGCATTATGAACAAAGCGGCTCGCATGGCAGCAGGAGACAATGTAGTTTTATTTGCCTGCACCTGTTCATCATTTAATGTATTCCTTTTCTCAAAAAAAATAATATCAAAATAATTAACGTTGAACGCCTCTCTTTCTGTTAATCCGGCTTTATAAATTTTTCTATAATCCCTCCAGAAAGAATACAGCTCATCATCTGGTTTATGATAATTTCCCCAGAATTCATCTTCAAAGAAGGGCATTCTTTCCAGCCAATTATTTATTAATTGAATTAATGATTCTTCTGCTTCTATGTCATTAATCTTCTGGAGATCTTCCATGGTAAAACCACCTTCATTGGTTCGTTTATAATACTCGTGGTTATGGCGTAAATTCATTGTTAATCCCAGTCTTGCTTCCACAAGCCGAAATTGCAGGCTTTGAAAACCTGAAGAAGGAGTAAGCAAATTTCTGAATTCTAAAAAATCAAGAGGTGTCATTGTATCCATTAACCCAACCTGCTGGTTTAATAATTCCAATATGCGAATTATTCGGCGCAACCTATGTCGTACAAGATTCAGATCTTCCGAGTTATCATCAATTTTATTTTTCTTAAAAACATTGCAAACAAATTCAAGTTCAAATAAAATTTGCTTAAACCAAAGTTCATAAGCCTGGTGAACAATAATGAAAAGCATTTCATCATGCGCCGGCTGATCGATCTTAAAGCTTTCAGGATGTTGGGCATCAAGAATTTTATCCAACTCGAGATAATCGCTGTAATACATTTTCTTTTCTTCCATTATTTTACCATATTTTTTACTTCCTGCAATTTAAGTAATGCCTCAATAGGAGTTAAACGATTGATATCAACTGCTTCTAAAATTTTTCTTATTTCTTCAAATGCCTGTGAATGTGCATCAAAAATGCTCAGTTGTAATTTGGGGGCAGATATTTTTTTTACTGTGTCTCCAGGTTCCTCATCAACATGCTTTGCCTCCATTTGTTTTAATATTTCATTCGCCCTCTGAATTAATGAAGGTGGCATACCAGCCATTTTTGCTACATGAATACCAAAGCTGTGGGTACTTCCACCGGCAGCCAGTTTTCTTAAAAAAATAATTTTATTACCAACTTCTTTATTGGTTACGTGATAATTTTTTACTCTTGGTAACTTATTTTCAAGCTCATTTAATTCATGATAATGGGTGGCAAATAAAGTTTTAGGCGTATGAGGAGAAGCATGTAAAAATTCTACAATACTCCATGCAATAGAAATGCCATCATAAGTTGAAGTGCCTCTTCCAATCTCATCTAATAGTATCAGGCTCTTATTAGTAATATTATTAATGATACTTGCAGTTTCATTCATCTCCACCATAAAAGTGCTTTCACCACTGCTGAGGTTATCGTTGGCCCCTACTCTTGTAAAAATTTTATCAGTTAAAGGAATTTTTGCTTCATCGGCCGGCACAAAACTTCCCATGTGTGCCATCAAAGTTATCAAAGCAGTCTGGCGAAGAATAGCGCTTTTACCGCTCATGTTTGGACCGGTTAAAATAATTATCTGCAATGAAGAAGGATCTAAATAAATATCATTGGGAATATAACTTTCCCCCTGCGGTAAGTTTCTTTCTATAACAGGGTGGCGGCTTTCTTTTAACTCCATTTCATTGCCATCATGCAGTTCCGGCTTTTTATAATTGAATTGCAATGCATTGGTGGCAAAGCAGCAAAGGCAATCCAATACTGCCATTACGTGCCCGTTCACCTGCATAGGAGCAATGTAATCCTGTAATTCATTTAATAGCTTTTCAAATATCTCTAATTCTATTCTCAGGATTTTTTCTTCTGCACCGGTAATCTTTTCTTCATATTCTTTTAGTTCCGGCGTAATATATCTTTCAGCATTGGTGAGCGTTTGCTTCCGTATCCATTCGGCCGGCACTTTTGTTTTGTGCAGATTAGTTACTTCCAGATAATATCCAAAAATATTATTGAATCCAATTCGTAAGGAAGAAATTCCTGTTGCCTCACTTTCTTTCTTTTGTAATTGGAGTAAATATGTTTTACCGTGTGTTGCAATATTTCGCAGGTCATCAAGACTCTCATCCACACTCATTGCAATTACATTTCCTTTTGATGTAGCAATGGGAGGATTATCAATGATCTCTTTTACAATTTTATCAGCAATGTATTGACAGGGATTAAGTGAATCTCCCAATCTTTTTAAATATTCATTTTTTGAATTCTCACAAAGCGCTTTTATTAATTGCACCTGCTGCAATCCTTTGGCGATTTGTAAAACTTCCCTCGGGTTTATTTTTTTTAAAGATATTTTACTAACCAATCTTTCAACATCACCTGATTGTTTGATAGATTGGGAAATTTTATTTCTTATATCAACAGACTTTATAAAGAATTCAACTAAATCTAATCGCTCTTCTATTTTATTGATATTGGTAAGAGGTAGCAACATCCAGCGTTTAAGCAACCTTGCGCCCATTGGAGACACTGTATTATCTAAAACTTTCAATAGAGAATTGTTCCCTTCCACACCGCCAAGTAATTCAAGATTACGGATAGTAAAACGATCCATCCACAGATGATCAGCCTTATCAATTCTTTGCAAAGAAGTTATATGCTGCAGGTTAGGATGTTCGGTGTCTTTTAAATAATGCAGCACAGCACTTGCAGCAATAATTCCATCATGCAGATCTTCCACACCAAAACCTTTTAAGCTTTGCGTGCCAAAATGTTTTAATAAACTTTCTTTGGCATAGGCTTCTGCAAATATCCATTCATCTAATGTGTAGGTATAATATTTACTGCCGAAATAATTTTTAAAATTCTTCTGTTGATTTCTCTGGAACACAATTTCAGCAGGTTGAAAACTTTGCAATAATTTATCTGCATATTCCCTGTCTCCTTCAGCAATAAAAAACTCTCCGGTAGAAATATCTAAAAAAGCCAGTCCGAATTTTTCATCATTTAAGTGCATTCCACATAAAAAATTATTGCGGTTATGCTCCAATAATCTATCATTAGTGGCTACACCGGGAGTTATCATTTCTGTAACGCCACGCTTAACAATTCCTTTCACCAGTTTTGGATCTTCCAGTTGGTCGCAGATAGCAACGCGGTATCCTGCCTTTACCAACTTGTGTAAATAAGTATCCAAAGCATGATGTGGAAAACCGGCAAGCTCTGATGCTGTTGGAGAATTATTATTGCGTTTGGTCAACGTAATACCCAACACTTTTGAGGCTGTTACAGCATCGGCTCCAAATGTTTCATAAAAATCACCCACACGAAACAGCAAAATGGCATCAGGGTATTTTGCCTTGATAGCATTGTGTTGTAACATCATTGGAGTATCTGCAGTTGATTTAGCCATATATTTTAGGTCAATAGTCAATGAGTCATTAGTCAAGGTAACCTTAACAAAAATAAGGTTTTACCATTGTTGCTGTAAGGTTTGTATTCATTGAATTACTTTTGCAATAAGTGATTTTTAGATGAAGAAACTTAGTATGGATGAGCTGGACAGGAAGACCGTTGATGAATTTAAACGTTCCCAAAAATTTCCTGTAATAGTTGTTTTAGAAAATATACGCAGCATGCATAATGTGGGCAGTGTGTTTCGTACAGCCGATGCATTTTTAATCGAAGCCATTTACATTTGCGGATATACTGCCCAACCTCCCAGGAAAGAAATAGATAAGACTGCTCTCGGCGCTACAGAAACTGTTGACTGGAAATATTTTTCGTCTACAAAAAAAGCTGTTGAAGAATTAAGAAAAAATGAATACAAAATTTTTGCTATTGAACAGGTTGATAAAAGTATTTCGTTAGACATGTTTGCTGAAGCAAAAGCTGACAAAGTTGTTTTGATATTTGGCAACGAAGTAAGCGGTGTAGAAACAGAAACTATTTCTTTGTGCGATGGATGTATTGAGATACCGCAGTTTGGAATGAAGCATTCTTTAAATATTTCGGTAGCTGTGGGAATTGTTTTGTGGGAGATTATCAGAACAAAAATTAAAAGAAATTTGTAATTTTATATATGGATACAATTATAGTAAAACCCAGGAGCAGTAATGAATATAAAGAAGTAATAACACTACTGCGTAAGATGAAAATAAAAACAGAAATTTATAAAGAACGCTCCTCTGAAGAAATATTGAAGAGTATTGAAAATGGTGCTAAGGAAGCGGCCTTATATTTAAAGGGTAAGGCAAAATTACAGGATGCGAAAAGTCTTTTAAGTGAATTATAAAATTTTAATTACTTCAGAATTTAAAAAAGAAATAAAACATCTTTCCAAAAAATATTCTTCTATTCGTACTGATTTTGATGTTTTTCTAAAACAACTTACACAAGACCCGTTTCAAGGAACCTCAATTGGTAAAAATTGCTATAAAATTAGATTAGCAATTAAAAGTAAAGGACGTGGTAAAAGTGGTGGCGCACGAATAATTACCTATGTGCAAATAATATCGGAGACTGTACTCTTAATAAGTATCTACGATAAATCAGAAGTATCTACAATTACTGACAAAGTAATTAACGAAAGAATTAAAAATTCCCTGCCTTAATTTATGCTTGTTAAAAAATATCTTTCCTTAGTAAAATTTTCTCATACCATTTTTGCAATGCCATTTGCTTTGATCGGATTTTTTCTAGGCATTCAATTAAAAATATCTCAAGATAAAACTCATGACGAGTACGGTCTATATTTATTATTCCAAAGTCTTCATTATTTATTACTTCTCTGCCTTGTTATTTTATGTATGATTTTCGCAAGAAGCGCCGCCATGGCTTTCAACCGTTGGCTTGATAAAAATTTTGATGCGTTAAATCCACGCACAGCCATAAGAGAAATTCCCTCCGGAATTATTTCATCTAAAAATGCATTATTATTTGTCGTCCTAAGCTCGATCGCATTTATTGCCTGTACTTATTTTATTAATTCAATTTGCTTTTATCTTTCTCCCGTGGCTTTATTTGTTATTTTGTTTTATAGTTATACAAAAAGGTTTACTCCACTTTGCCATCTTGTGCTGGGATTGGGTTTGAGCCTTGCACCCATCGGCGCTTATCTTGCTGTAACAGGTAAGTTTGATCTGCTTCCCATATTGTTTTCATTTACTGTTTTATTTTGGGTAAGTGGGTTCGACATTATTTATGCACTGCAGGATGAGGAGTTTGATAAAGCCAATAAGTTATATTCTATACCTGCCGCGTTGGGTAAAACAAAAGCATTAAGAGTTTCAGAGCTTTTACATTTATTAAGTTTAGGATGTGTGATAGCAGCAGGAATTTACGGACGATTTCATTGGCTGTATTGGATAGGAGTTGTAATCTTTGGAGGAATGCTTATATACCAACACTCGATTGTAAAACCAAATGATCTGCGCAAAGTAAATCTTGCATTTATGACAGCAAATGGAATTGCCTCTGTAATTTTTGCAATCTTTGTTCTTTTGGATCTTTTCATCTTTAAAACAAAATTCCCCCTTTAGGGGTTAGGGGTATGGCAAGAATTATTTGTATTGATTATGGTGGAAAGCGAACAGGCATTGCTGTTACAGATCCTTTGCAAATAATTGCTACAGGATTAACAACCGTTAATTCAAAAGAATTAATCTCTTTTTTAAAAAAATATTTTTCGCATGAAGAAGTGGAACTGATAGTTATTGGAGAACCGAAAAATTTAGATAATTCAGACACACATGCAACACCGTTGGTAAAAGAAGCCATAAAAAAATTACAAAAAGAATTTCCACAAATACCAGTAAAAACGGTTGATGAAAGATTCACTTCCAAAATGGCAAAACAGGCAATGATCGACATGGGAATGAAAAAAAAAGACAGGCAAAATAAAAGAACAGTAGATGAAATTGCAGCTACGATGATGTTGCAGGAATATCTTGCCTCCCCTAATCCCTCCGGAGAAGGTGCTTCTCATCGCTCATAAACCGTTCTTTTCACTTTACAATCTTTTTATTTTCATAAATTTGATTTTTATTCAATCAAAAATTCTCCTTTAAGGAGTTAGAGGGTATGATTCTTCCGATAGTTGCTTACGGCTCGCCGGTTTTAAGAAAAGTTTGTACAGACATTTCTCCTGATTATCCGCAATTGGATAAATTAATGGAAGATATGTGGGAAACCATGTATAACAGTAAGGGTGTAGGTTTGGCCGCACCACAGATAAATAAAAATATCAGGTTGTTTGTAATGGATAGCATCCAGATTATTGAAAGTCTTGATGAAGAAGAAAAAAAAGAGTATCCTAATGATGAAGGCTACAAAGGTGTTTTTATCAATGCGCATATTTCTAATCTTAATGGTGAAGAATGGGCATATAACGAAGGCTGTCTCAGCATTCCAAAAATAAGAGAAGACATTTACCGCAAAGAGGAAGTAACAATTGATTTTGTTGATGAAAAATTTGAGTCTCATACAAAAACATTTAATGGAATAACGGCAAGAGTCATCCTGCACGAGTATGATCACATTGAGGGAAAATTATTTATCGATCTTCTTGTTCCTCTAAAAAGAAAGCTGCTTAAGCGCAAGCTTGACGATATTACCAAAGGAAAGATCAATGTTGATTATAAAATGATTTTCTCTAAATAGCCTTACACATTTTTATCAATTAAATTTGCAGCATGTCCAGGAAAATTATTGCTGTCTTAATTCTTTTTGTACCTATTATTCTTACGGCACAAAATAAAAATGATAGTGTAGTATATGTTGAAGGGAAAATTATTATGCTTTCTGAGATTGTTGTAAATAATAAAATAAATGTGCCTGCTTTTATTGATCGTGTAAGAACTGATACCACTTTTTATAAAGCTTTCAGAACACTGCATATTGTTGGCTTTACGGCCCTCAATGATATAAGAATGGTGAATAAAGATGGTGATATTAAAGCATCAGCAAGAAGTAAAACAAGGCAGGTAAGAAATAATAACTGCAGAAGTATGCAAGTGCTTGAAGAAACAACAACCGGTGATATATACGATGAGAATAAAAATTTTAATTATTACACAGGAGAAATGTATGCCGGTCTGTTTTTTACAAAAGGAAGTATCTGCGGTGAAGACAATATCATTAAAGGAAAAGAGCTTTCCACTTCAGGCTTAACTGGAATGGAAAAACATAAAGCACAATTAAAAATGCTGTTCTTTAATCCCGGAAAACAAATAAATGGCCTGCCTTTTATCAGCGGTAAAACTGCCATTTTTGATAAAGGCATGGAGGATAAATACGACATGAGTATTGACATGGAAGAGCATAACAAAACAAGTTGCTACATATTTAAGATAAAGGCGAAGAAAGATAAAAAAAGTGATGTAGTAATAGATGAGATGACAACATGGTTCAATGATAAAACATTTGAAATAGTTGCCCGCAATTATTCATTAAGTTATGATGCCGGCGTATATGATTTTAATGTTCAGATGCAGGTAGAGCTTACAAAATTTGGCGAATTTCTTGTACCCTCACTTATAAGATATATTGGAAACTGGAAAGCAATTTTTAAAAAAAGGGAAAGAGGGGTTTTTACTGCAACACTTTTTGATTTTGTAAAATAATATTTATGCCTACAACTCATTTGCTTATAAAAGGTAAAGTACAAGGCGTTTTCTTCAGGGCAACTGCTAAAAAAATTGCAGATAAATTGAACGTCACAGGCTGGATAAAAAACAGAAAAGATGATAATGTAGAAGCAATGGTGACAGGTTCTCAACAGCAATTGGAAGAATTTATAAACTGGTGCAGGAAAGGACCGGAAAAAGCAGCCGTGGAAGATGTAATTATTACCAACCAACAGGAAACTTCTTTTAATGATTTTGAAGTAATAAGAGGAAAGTAAAATTATTCCTCCAGCAAAAAATTATTTAATCCATCACCACTATCATCAGCATTTAATTCTTTTACAGAGCCAAACCCAATAGCATCCTTCATAACATCAGGTTCAATTGTTTCGCAGGCTTTTCGTACACTATTCTTACCATATTTATTTTTTATGAGATACCTGGTCTTGCGCAACTTATCCTGCTGAATACGATTGTCAAATAAATTGTATTGTATAATTTCTTCTGATATAAAATCCTGTACAGTTATGTTTATGGTAAGCACATCTTTAGTAAGAACCGGGGAAGAAGGACACGCGCTTTCATATTCTTTTATGCGCTGCATTATATAACTTCTTAATTCAATAGCATCCTGTAAAGGATTAGCAAAATGAAAAAGCACTTTCCAATCACCCCGGTTTTTATAACCTACAAAAAAAATTGCATGCCTGCAAAAAACTGACTGCTTTACCATGCGTTGCTCAAGCCTTGTACAAAGAGAAATTATTAGTGCATCCATTGTTTGCAGAGATGCACTTTGTTCGCCGGAAACTGTTCGGCCTGCTCCCATGCTTTTTGTTTTGTTCATGTACAGATCAACCTCATAAAAATGTAACCTGCAATGCCAGTAATAACCTACAATGCCTCCAAAAGCTTTACGCAATAACGATATTGATGCATATCGCAGTTCAAGCGGTGTATAAATACCAACCTTTTTCAGTCGCCTTTCATTACCCGAAGCAATACCAGGCAGATCAGTTAGATGCAATTTTTTAAGATGCTCATCAATATTATCTGCGGTAATTTCAACAAGCCCATCCGGCTTTTGCAGATCGGTTGCCAACTTTGCAAGAAAAGCATTGGGTGCAATGCCGATAGAACATTTAAGATAATCTGCTTCGTTTTTAATATCACTCTTTATTTGCCTGGCTATTAAAACAAAATCTTTATAGATCAATTTATAGGAAGTAAAATTTAAAACTGCTTCATCAATACTTTTTGGAATTACATCATTGCAATATTTTTTTAGCACATTAATAATCTTCACATGAAAATGACGATACTTAACCGGCTGGGAAGGCCGTATAATTAATTGAGGACAAAGTTGCCGGCATTCTATAAGACGCATGCCTGTTGTGATACCCATTGCTTTTGCCTCAAGAGAGACAGCAATGACA
>JAYVEA010000224.1:0-11552 GCA_043749085.1 Chitinophagales bacterium | reverse complement strand
TTCACCTGGTTGATCTTAAAGGTGAAACAGTAGATCCTTATTCTGTTAACTGGGCAAAATATACTAAGGGTATTCCTTACAAAATTCTGCAGGGAAGTGGTGATGACAATGCGCTTGGGATATTAAAATTTAATTTTAATAATCCTTACAGTGTTTATCTTCATGATACAAACCAACGATATCTTTTTAAAAATACGGCAAGAGCATTAAGTCACGGATGCGTGCGTGTGCAGGAATGGAAAAAACTTGCATACTATATTGCAGAAAACGATAGTATAAATCAAAAGCCGGGTTACACACCTGGTTATAATATAGATTCCATAAAAACATGGTTGGCCAATAAAGAACGAAAAAGAATTATTGTAAAAAACCGTATTCCATTATTTATAAGATATTTTACCTGCGAGGGTAAAAATGGAAAAGTTGTTTTCTATGATGATATTTATGGGGAAGATAAAACCCTGAGAGAAAAATACTTTGCCCATAAATAAATGCATTTAATTTTTATCCATTATTTTGGGCACAATTAAAACTAGTGATCCATGATCTTTTGCTAATAACGAAAAATTGCTGATGCATAAACTTGCCTGTTTCATTTTTACTTTTGCTTTTACTTTTATTTTTTTCAATAAAGAAGTTGCAGCGCAACATGCTAAGAAATACAAAAGAACATTAACAAGTAAAGATTCTTCCATAATTAAAACCGAAGCACCCGCTTCTCCAAAAGATATAGTTATAAAATATGGGTTGGCAAGTTTTTATGCGCAAAAGTTTAATGGAAGACAAACGGCTAATGGTAATACTTTCAGTTCTATAAAATATACAGCAGCCTGTAATGTATTACCACTGGGCACATGGATAAAAGTAACCAACATTAAAAACGATAAATCAATAATAGTTTATATTAATGACAGGCTCCATCCTAAAAATAAGCGGTTGGTAGACCTTTCGAAAACTGCAGCACAAAAACTTGGCTATGTTTCCAGTGGTATAACAAAAGTAAAAGTTGAAGTATTGGGAAAGCTTAGGGGGAAGTAAATTTTATTGTACAATTAAACAGCATCTGTGCTTTCCTATTGTATTTATGTGTGTAAATAATTTCTTGTTTTGAAACTAAGCAACTATTTTTGCCCGAATAAGAAAAACTTACTTTTTATGAAGAAATTAATTCTATCAATTATTACAATACTCCTGGTTGTAACTGGTTTTGCTCAAACTAATGATTATCGCAGACCTGCATCAATAGGAGTAAGCTTTTTTTTAAATGATTTTCAAAGTGCTGCTGATATAAGAAAGAATGGACTGGGAAGTGTTATACGATCAAAGAATCTTACCAGAACAAATAGAATGAATCCGGGTCTTGCATTAAATTATTTAAAAGGCCTTTCAAATCATATTGATTTTATTGGCACACTTGGCGGATCATTTGTTGATTATCCCATTCCAAATCAAATAGCTTCAGGCACTAAAAAGTTTTTGTTGGAAACCACAGCAGGCCTGGATATAAAATTATTGAGTGATAATTTTTGGATAGTTCCCTATGCTGATCTTGGAGTTGGTGTAAGTAAGTTTACAAGCCATTATGCAGCTTTTGTACCGTTGGGAGCAGGCTTACAAATAAATCTTACTGAAGAAGCGTTTTTTACTCTTAATTCTCAATATAGATTACCCGTTACTGAAAGTGCAACAAGCTATTTATATCACAGCTTAACCTTTTTTGGTATAATTGGTAAAAAAAGGGTAGAAGTGCCTAAGGTAGTAGAATTACCCGTTGTTGTGCCTCCCAGGGATCGTGATGGTGATAATATTGTAGATAGCCTTGATGCTTGTCCTGACCAGGCTGGTCCCGCTTCACTAAATGGCTGCCCTGACAGAGATAATGATGGCATCGCAGATAAAGATGATAACTGTCCTGATTTAGCAGGTCTGGCTAAATATAAAGGCTGCCCTATTCCTGATACTGATAAAGATGGTATTAATGATGAAGAGGATAAATGTCCTCTTGTTGCAGGTGTTGCAAGATACCAGGGCTGCCCTATCCCGGATACAGATAAAGATGGTGTAAATGATGAAGACGATAAATGCCCTAATGAGGCAGGCCCTGCATCCAACTTTGGATGCCCCATAATTGCACCGGAAGTAATTGAAAAAGTAAACCTGGCTGCAAAAAATATTTTCTTTGCAACGGGCAGTGCTAAATTACTCGCAAAATCTTATCCTTCTTTAGATAATGTAGTTAAAATATTGCAGGACAATCCAAGTTATAAAGTAGATATAGAAGGGCATACAGATACTACCGGAACTGCTGAAAAAAATCATATACTTTCTCATGACCGGGCAAATTCCGTGAAAGCATATTTTGTAAGTAAAGGTATAGACGAAAGTAGGATCACCACTGCCGGATACGGTTTTGAGAGACCTATTGCAACCAATAAAACTGCAGCAGGCAGGTCAAAAAATCGAAGAGTAGAAATGAAGCTTAGAAATTATTAATTATCGACTTTAATAATGTTAAACCCTCGGCAATACTGAGGGTTTTTTTTTGTGCCGGCAAAAACTTTATGTAGGGCAGGTATCCAGGTAAAAGATCTGATGAATAATTGATTTGCAAATTCAGAGGCTCATGCCAGAGCTACAAAGGAGGATTTTTTAAGGTGTAATTTTTAAAAAAATTTTCTTTCTTTTCCTAAAAGAAAGAAACAAAGAAAAGGATAAGGGTTCGGTTGTGATTTGCTTTCGAATTTTTAGGAACTTAGTTCTTTCACATCAGGATTGGCTAAAAACCAGTTCTGGTGTGCTTTTTAATCGTTTTACAGAAATAAAAAACGAAACTATAAAACCGCTTTAAACGGTCTAATATCTTAAAAAAGTTCAAGCTGCTGAGCTGTTTCCGGTACTTCAATCTGCTCTTTCCCCCTGAAGATTTCCATCATTCCAAACTGCTTATCCGTTACACACATTATACCTACATGACCTTTTGCGGGCAAAATAGTTTTAACTCTTTTAATATGCACCTCGCTGTTTTCCCTGCTGCTGCAATGGCGTATGTACATGCTGAACTGGAACATCTGGAATCCATCATCCATAATGTTCTTCCGGAATTTTGTATAGTTCTTCCGGTCAAGCTTTGTTTCGGTGGGCAGATCAAAAAATACTAAAACCCACATAATGCGGTATGCGTTTAAGCGGTCAAACATAAAAGTACATGTCAGGCTGAGGTTGTCGAAGCCTTGATGAACATGGGTAAAATGCTGAACAAACCTTCGACAGGCTCAGGATGACATTCTTCATCAGTATAACATTCCTCATCAGAATACCAGTTCAGGATATAATATTTTTCTTGAGCCTGATTCAAAACATTTAGCAAGAGATGCAGTGGTTCTTTGTACTGCATTCATCAACGGGCTTTTTTGCCCTTCTATCATAACATCCATAGCCGGTATTTCCAGCAGTTGCTTTTTCATTACCGGTGTCATCTCTAAAAAATTTCCGTTCATAGTAATAATGTGGCAAACCACTTTGTCAACAAATGGCCGGTATGGTTCCATTATATCATCTGCCAAACAATATGCATTGTATTGATTCCGGTGATGAATGCCGAGCGTTGGCAGCAAGCCAGAGCATACCAGCGCTCTTGCAACAATTGCCCGTAAAATTGCGTAGCCATAATTTAATAAATTATTTGGAGGCGGGCCATACCGTTCTCTCCTAAACTGCAAAAAATCAGGAAAGATATTTTTCCAGTAATACACCGCTGCTCTTGCTTCGCAATTATTACTGTCACCGCTTTTTACATTGGCTGAAAGATTAATCAGGTATTTGCTTTCAATCCTTTCCTGTTGTAAAAGATTTGCCTGGTTGGTAATTTTTGCAGCAATGGTTTGCTGCCATAATTGTTTTTTAAGCGGAACAGATACTTCTAACTGTGCTTTAAATTTTTGGCTTTGCAGGGTATGTCCGTCAAGGCTGAGTTGCATGCCAACGGGATGATGCGTATTATCACAGGTGATGATGGCAGTGTTATTTGCCAGCAACTTTGCCAGCACAGCTTGTGTAATGGTTATCTGCTGATGATCGAGAATTAAAATTCCGATGTCTTCAATGGGAGCTGTTTTGGTTTCACCTGTGTCCTGCATTTCAATAACCAGTTGCTCATCCTTAGTTTTAAGATAAGCAGGGCTACCAAAGTATAGGGTACGCTTTATCATTTTTTATTTCGCAGAAGAAAAATTTTTTGCAGATGCTCTACATCCGTCAAATCTTTCAAGCGGCCACTTGCTTTTTTGTTTTCTATTAAATTGCTGAGATGAATAATGCTAAATTTTAAGCCATCAATATTTGCGGAGATACTATTTTGCTTTGCTGTATCATATTTAACGCCTGATATAAAAGTCATAAAATCTGTTCTCTCCGGCGGGTTTCCTACATGAAAAGATTGGGGTTTTGTAAAGTCCCAATTATCTATTATGGAGATTCCTTTCTCATCATAGCCAAGCTCAAGCAATGCTGTTAGCAATACTTTTTTGTTCTCATTATCGGGCTTTACCCACACATCCATGTCGCCAGTTACCCTGTTGTAGCCATAATAGTTTACTGCATATCCGCCTATGAGAATAAAATCAAGCTTCTTATCCAGCATCTTTCGCAGCACCAACTGGTGCTCAGTATATAAAATATTCATTCGTCTTTATTAAATTTTATTATTCGTTCCGGTGGATTAGCATTAGGATCATCTTTTAGACCATAAGCAGCAGATGACATTTTCTTATGATTTCTCAAAAGCTCTTCCGGCGACAAGGATGCAAAATATGTAAGCTGGTCATCTTCCATTTCATCAAATGACCTGAAGCCTGATACAGACTTTGGATTATAAGTGGCTTCAGGTTCGTTTACTGTATTTTCCGGTTTTGAGGAGGAAGGATTCCTGTTTTTTTTTGAGGGGATGGACATATTTTTAGATTTATTGTTTTAAAAAGGTGTGTATTAACTTTACAGTCTGTCTGCTCATCTTTTGTTTTGAGGTAAGCGGGGTTGGCAAAGTATAGGGTAAGTTTGATCATTTTATTTCCATTTTATATTTCCATCCATTTTCATTTCGAAATCTTTACCCTCAATAACAAAAAAAGTATTTGATAAATTCAATCTCACAAGTGGATTTTCTTTTGGATTGTCAAAGTTGATTTTTCCACTTGCCTTTGGATTTTTTATTTCACTAGAAACTACATTTAAGTGAAAGTGTACGATTGAATAGTAATAAATTGTTCCTCTATTATTTGCTTGAGGAAATACGGAGTTGACTTTGTATATACGTTTTCTAATTTCTGTAGTGTTTGCTAACTCAATTAAATCTTCATCAACACTTTTTTTGATAATAATTTTCATTCCAGGCTTAAGTTCCCAATTCAAAGAAAAATTAATTTCATCTTGATATTCATGCCTAGGTACCGTGTTTTCTTTTGCTATATTTAAAGCTGTAAATGGTTTAAAATGAAAAACCTCCTTTTCATTTTCATCTAAACCTTTATAACAAGCCATGGAGACATAATCAGTATTTTCAGCATAAGAAAATTGTTTATGTTTATGTTTTGATAAATAGAACCCTTCAATTCCTTCTATTTTTTTTATTTCAGGTGGATTGATATTGCCTTGATATACTCGAACCCTTCTAATTTGATGAACTTTTTTCCCCTCTTTATTAAGCATAAATATTGGTTCATTAAGTACTTCTTCTGGATTTATATTATTAGCAAGCATTGCCTTGATATTTGAGAGTATAATTCTTCTTATCTGTGGATCAATAATATCATGAAATTGGTTCAAAAATTTTTGTATGTCCTTTTCTTTCTTGTCGAACTTAAAACCTCTTAAAGTATTTACTTCCAGATGAACTCGCCTGACAAAAGAAATCTTTTCTTCGTGCATAAACTTACCTCCTACATTAATTGCTTTTTCGTTTTCATCATATTTGGGTTTGAGAATTGCGCCAAATACAGACTCTTTGTGCAGCTGCCCTCTAATTGTTTCTCCTTGTGCTTTTTTATATTCTTTTAGCGGAATTGAAATGTAGTTACCCTCTTCATCTTTTATGAATTCCCCTAAATGATTTCTTTTGTATTCTAATTCTCCATTTTTATTTTTCTTATACTGAATATCACCTTGTTCATCTCTTTTATAAACTATTTGTTTATTTATTAATAATGGTATTTTATCACCACGTTTGCGTTGATATTTTACGGATTGAGTTTGGGTTCTAAAATGAGGCTGAAAATTAATTGTTACATTATTTTCTATTTCATGAATGTATTCAGGTCTGTAATTTCCCCAGTTTCTTGGATTAGGATGGTTGAAGTTATTTAGAGTATTATTTTCATGTGCAGTATGGTACTCTTTTCGTAAAAACTCTTTTATACTTGAAGGAGGTATTAGTGTTAGTACCGCTGCATCTACGGCATGATGGCTATGTTTACTTCTGTCTTTCTTGTCTAATTTGGGGTGTATTCTATAAATTTTTCTGAATAAAGAAGTGTCACCACCTTTCTGAACGTCAACTCTTCTGAAAACAGTTTTCAAATATGGTAACGCATACTTTGTGATAACCTGCGTATCAGTTAATTGTTGCCGTCTGAATTGATTGTTTACTTCTTCTATTGTAAATGTTTCATATTTCTTACGCCAATAAGTTAAATGCATTTTATAGTAATGACGGTCTTGGATAATTCTATCTTTTGAAGATTTATCTTTAGCTGTTTTAACCTTCGTGAAGGTGTCTTCAAAGTCGCTTTCATATTTTTTAAGCTTTGCATAGGCAAACTTCACATTGTCTTTAATTAAGCCATAATTCTCGAACCATTGGGTAGGAAATCTTTTAGCTTTTTTGGCATTACATTCATAATGTGCGATAGATAAATTATATAACTCACTACATCTCGAAATACTCTCAGGGATCGTGTGTTCTATTTGAGCAGTTCCATTCAATACATCTGTACATTCTATATTTTTTTCGCAATACAAACATTTCTTAGATTGTTCTTCCCACAATTCATAACGATCAATTAACTCATCTGTTATTGATTTATTTGAATTTCCCTTTTCATCAAAATACTCTTCAATCAATTTTCTATATTTATCCCGTTTTATTTTTCTTTCGCTTTGATATCTTTGAATAGCTTTCCGAGTATTTGCATCATTTAATTCTCTCGCTATTTCTACAACCACTTTGGTGTTTGAATCTATCTTCCGTATTTCTAACAAATAATTCAATAATTTTTTTAAATACTGCAATGTTTTCATTGCCATTGGATTCTTAAATCCATGACTAATAGGATTGGGGTCTCCTAAGAATAATATTTCATTTCCATCATTATCAGCAATCACAACCCCTTCTCTATCTGCTTTAATGTAGGCAGGGGGATATATTTCTTGTTCCGATGGATGCCATAAATAGTTTTCAATTCGTTTTCTGTCAGCTCTGTATTTTGTGGTGAGCAATTCAATAATTTTATCTTCAATACGATAGATTTTATAAAACTGCGTTGATTTGTCAATTCCCAAAGGTTGACGCAAGAAAGTTAGATACTTCTCTTTTATATTTTCAATAAACTCTATTTGTTGTTGTTTGCTTTTCTTATTCCATATTTTTGTTTTAAAGCCATCTTTTATTTTATCATTAATATCACTTATATCATACTCATCAAGAATATAATCATTACCCATCGATAGTCTATCCCTTTCATTCAATCTATCTGAAATTAAATTATTGACTATTCCATAAATTTCTTTATTTGCTTTATGTTCATTTAGCAGCTCTTCATAATCCTTTGTAATTTCAGATAGTCTTTTCTGCTCAATTTTTCCATTGAATACTTTTTCTAAATTAGCTACGAAAACCGCATGGGAGTAAAGCATTCCTTGCTTTAAGTAAGGAAGGATTGTTTTAACACTTGCAGCAGAAAGTGAAGCATATCCTTTAGTTAACCTTATGTTATCAAAATCTTTTATGTCAAATTCAATTGTGGAAAAATGTTTTTGTAAGATCGGGACCAGCCTTTCACCTAATTTGTCAGTTTGATTTTTTGTAATTGTTGCATCATACACCAAATGCCAAATATCTTCTACCCGTAAATAGTTTCCTGTTTTATTTACACCACATAAAGTTTCATTCCATCTTAATAATTTTTTCCAATCATCGCCAAATATTTTTTCAATTTTGTTTAGAAAGATATTCGCTTTATATTTTTTGCCTTCGTTTTCTTCATCTAAGTCAACATCAAAATTTGATAGCACTTTGCCACCCTCACTTTCAATTCTTAATTTTAGTCCTTTGTCAGTTACCTTGCCATTCTTATCCTTTTTCTCTGAGAAATAAAAATCTGTTGCTTTATTAAACATTGGAAAAACAACTTGTTCAATAAATTTTAATTTGTCGATTTTGATTGGCGGTTCAATTTTCAAATTATTAATATCAACCCAAGTTCTAAATTCTTCATACAAGGGATGACTTACAGGAATTCTTTTCTTTCCAGCTTTGTAATAAATACCTGTTTTACTTTTGAGTGGTCTATCTAAAGTACAATAGCCAACTAATCCTTTCTGACTTCTTAAGGGCCTCTGCCAAATAATTGATTTCTTTACTTTTTTACAAAAATCACTTTCTAAATCATAATTTAAATTAGCAAAGATTGTATCAATTTCTGTTTCAAAATGATGACGGTATGTAAATCTGTTTCTTATTCGATTATGATTAACACTTTCTAATTCATTATTCTTTTGCCCCCAATACAGAGTTGCACCAAGCGTTTTATACTTCTCATTAATGAGTTTGTCAATTACTTTTATTCCAACAACTTCTATTTTGGTTTTATCTTGAGGATTGGATCTTCCTTCCTCAATTAGCTTAGTTTCAGGATCATCAATACTTGAACTTTTATATCCTCTCCTTTGTACCAATTGATAAAGAACTCTTCCTAGTAGTGCTTTGTTAGTTTCGAAAATTTTTTTATGTTCTTCTTTTTCACTTATTGCCAACCATCTAAAAGCATAACAATTATCATGTTTGCTCAATCCATACTTTTCAAAGTCGGGCTTTCCATTCCCATCAAAATCAAATCTTAACCATTGAATAAACTTTTCCGATTGAGGATATTTTCTACTAACTCCTTTTTTATAGTGTCTCCATTCATTTAGATCATCAATACTCAACGGGCACATTTCTTTATTTATCAAACATTCCAATAATTCCCATTTTCTATACTTCTCTGCCTGATAGTTTCTTCGTTTCCCGCGGCTCTCTGTTCGCTTCTGCACCATAGGATGTTCTCCTGTTCCATCATCTTTTGCAACACCTTTGTCAAAGGTTAGCACACCCTTATCAATGATTTGATTTTCTGTTTCTGAAGTATCCCTTATTGCCCATCCAATTGAATTGGTTCCTAAATCAATTCCAATAATTTTTTCCATTTTTTGTTTATTTATTATTTAATACTTATTTTTAAAGTCGAAAGCTTATCACAATAAGGCTATAAGCCGAAGATTTTTCTTAAGCCCTGCATCGTTTACGCTCTGTGGGGCTTTTTTATTCTCTACTACCCTCTCTTTGCTTTGTGTACTCCCAATCCTTTTCTATGCAAACAGATATTGTGAAAACAAGGGAACTTATCTTTTCAATAAACAACTTTAGGTTGTATGTACCGGTGTTCATAGCTGTTAGTTTTGATGAAGGCTCTCGAAAGTTCTAAATACAATTTATATATTCTTTATCGCAGAAAAAAAATAATTTTCAGGAGAGGCAATATTTGAAGGAGGTTTGTAGAAGATTTATTACAATCCTAAAACGGATAACCAATAGCAAGATTAAATACAATATTTTGTTTTCTCCATACAGCGCTTTTAAAACTAATTTGTTGTAATGCATTAGGCGGTGGGGTAAGCCATGGTTTCCTTAATGGAAACGCAACATCAAAACGAAGTATCAGTATCTGCATGTCAAAGCGTAAACCAAAGCCTGCATCCATAGCAAGCTGCGATAAAAAATCTTTAGTGAATTCGCCACCAGGCTTAAGCGGATTTTTATTTTTTAGCCAGATATTACCTGCTTCAGCAAATATTGCGCATTCTAATATTTTAGAAACTTTTTGTCTTAACTCGGTATTAATCTCCAGCTTTATATCGCCAGACTGATCAGGATAAAAATCAACACTATCTGCTCTGGGAGATATATAAGTTCCTGGCCCGATAGTTCTGCTTCTAAATCCACGAAGGCTGTTTGTTCCGCCAATAAAAAATTGTTTTATAAACGGCAGTTCAGAAGAATTTCCATGTGGATATCCAAAGCCCAGGTCGATCCTGTTAGCCCAAATAGTTTTTGGCCCTAAACGTGAATAATGGCGTGTATCAACTTCAGCTTTTATATACTGAGCATAGGGAGCGCCAAAAAATTTAATAGTATCACCCTTCTTAAGATCTGGTTTTGTAAAGAGCCCGACTATATTTCCTGAAAGATCTACATTGGTAGTTACAAACCAACCTTTACCATTTGGATCATCAATTATTTCATCATAACTATAAGTGGCATTGGAACCAATGATGAATTGTTTTTCTATAGCCTTTTTTAATGTAAAGTCTCCGGGTCGGCCATTAATACCGTTAACGCTATCCCGGTATCTCTTTGTAACATTAAGTGGCTGTACATAATTTATCGAGATAGGATTGTATTTATAATCCTTTCTTATGTTAGGCTTCCAGGTATATCCAAGATCGGCACGAAATGAATTTAAAGTATATAGTTTAGTCCTGTTGAGCAGATCATATCCAATTCTTGCATATGATTTTGGAACGTATGCTCCATTGGTATTAAATACAAAGAAGGGAATTATAAACTTTGGAACCGTAATGGATATTTCTCCGCCTAATTTATTGGTATTAAAACCCTGCTGCCTGCCACTGAACTGCACTTCTGATCCTACATAACCATTAACAGCAAATAATTCTGCTCCTCTTAAAAAATTTTTATTTCTCCAGCTAACACTAACTATTGAACCTGCATTATTATTTGATTTTGTATTACCCGAAATTTCTCCTCTTAAAGTTTTTTTAGGCAGAGGGGTTAAATAATAATAAGTATTCAGCTCATCAGTAAAAGGGTCAACCTCAAAACGGTTCTTTACAAATTTATATACGCCAAGATTTATAAGCCTGTTCAAAGCAAGATTATGCGCCTTCCTGTTATACAGGTCATTTGGCTTAAACTGCATTACATGCTCAAATAAATTTGGTTTGAACATCTTGTCTTTATCAATAACATAATACCCTTTATAAAACTCTTCATAAGCATGTGATGTATCTGTGGCTGCCGTGCTTAGCGTATAATTTGAATAAATATAAATTTCATTAATAGTAAATGGTTTCCTTGCAGCCAAAGGAGTATTGCTTTTAATAGTTATGTAAAGATTAACCAAATTGTTACCTATTGTACTATCGGCATCAACTAAAATATAATCAGGACTAAAAAAATAATATCCTTCTTCTTTTAAAGCTGCATCAATTCTATTTCTTTC
>JAYVEA010000223.1:0-3601 GCA_043749085.1 Chitinophagales bacterium | reverse complement strand
CACGCAAATGAAATATCTACTCCATATTATTATTCTGTTTTATTAGATGCTTATAATAACCAACATATTAAAGCTGAAATTGCATCTACCTCGCGTTGCGGAATTTTTCAATTTACTTTTCCTTCTTCCCGGGAGGCACATATAATCATTCAGGGAATTAATTTAAATCCTGAAATAAAACATTGGGCAAATGATTATACTGAGCGAATTAAAAAGCTAAGAGGTTATGTAAAGATCAATAAAACAAAAAATGAAATAATAGGGTATAACCCGGATAGAATGTCTGCGCAAATAAGTCCTGACCTTCCAAACTTTAAAGGATATTTTGTTATACAGTTTGATAAACCATTTAAAACATTTGGCACATGGGATGGAGATAAAGTAAATGCATCTTCTATAGAGCAATATGGTACAAGGTCTGGAGCTTACATCGGTTTTGCAACAAATGAAAATGAAAAAGTGCAGGTGCATATTGCTACTTCATTCATAAGCATTGAACAGGCAAGAAAAAATCTCTCAATTGAATTAACAGGTAAAAAATTCAATGATATTGTTCAATCAACAAGAAATGAATGGCAGAAAAATTTAAGTCGAATTAAAATACGTGGCATAACTGATGATCAGAAACATATTTTTTATACTGCTATGTTCCACACGATGCAATTCCCAAGAGAAATAGGCGAGTATGGAAAATATTACAGTGCCTTTGATGATAAAGTTCATGATGGCAATTCATATACCGATTTCTCATTGTGGGATACTTTCAGAGCACTTCACCCCTTATTACTTTTTACACAACCCGAACGAATTAATTCAATAATTACAGCAATGCTGCAGATGTATAAGGAGGGAGGAAGATTACCGATGTGGCCTAACCCTGCAGAAACAAATATCATGATAGGTACTCATGCTGATCCTGTTATTGCAGATGTTTATGTTAAGGGATTTCGTGGCTATGATGTAGAACTTGCTTATGAAGCAATGATGAAAGATGCATTAGTTCCTCCTGATAATGATACCAATTTAAAATATGCTGACAGGGATCTGTGGACAGGTTATGAAGCGCAGGCAGGCTTAACTTATTTTAAAAAGATCGGTTATGTTCCGGTAGATAAAACTGCTGAATCTGTTTCACGAACTATTGAATATTCAGTGGATGATTATACTGTTGCACAAATGGCAAAAGCGTTGGGAAAAACAAACGACTATAAACAATTGATGCAGTTAAGTAAAAATTATAAAAATCTATTCGATAAGAAAACGGGATTTATGCTTCCGAGAAAAGTAAACGGTGAATGGGATGAAAAAAATGACAAAGGACTATGGGAAGGTTTTACAGAAGGTGATCAATGGACATATGCTTTTGGCGCCATGCATGATGTATCGGGAATGATTGACATGATGGGAGGAAAGGAAAAGTTTGCTGCAAAGCTTGATGAGAATTTTGCCGGCAAACATTATCGCCATGACAATGAGCCGGGGCATCATTATACTTATCTTTATGATTATTGCGGACAGCCCTGGAAGACGCAGGAGTTAGTAAGAAAACACACTTCAGAAAATTTTAGAAACCAGCCTATTGGCATAAATGGAAATGAGGACTGCGGCCAGATGGCGGCCTGGTATATTTTTGGAGTGATGGGGTTTTATCCTGTGGCACCTGCCTCCGGTGAATATGCGATCGGTGCACCGCAATTTCCTGAGCTAACTTTAAATTTTATGGCCAATGCAAAACACCGAAGCTTTAAAATAATAGCAACCAATCTTTCAGAAGAAAACAAATATGTTCAGCAGGTAACACTGGATGGAAAACTTATCACAAGGCCTTTCATAACCCATCAGCAAATAATAAATGGCAGCAAATTAATTTTTGAAATGGGCTCTCAACCAAACTATAATTGGAAATGATCTTAATTTCTGCAAACATTTTCTTTCCGGGAAACTATAAAAAAAGCTGCCTCACATTGAGACAGACTCTTTCAATAAAAATTTTAATTTAGTAACTATCATTTTGTTTTAAATATCCCAGTATATTTGAAGCAGCAGATGTAAAGAAAAGACTTTTCCCAATTCCACAAACAGCAATTGATGTTCTTTTCCCTTTTACCATTATAGTAGCTGCCCCCAAACCGTTTCCAGCAGCATCTTTAACCGTACCTGTTACTGTATGTTGTCCAAATGCCTCCGAAGAAGAAAAACAAATACATGTGAGGATGGCAAAAAATAACTTTAAACAATGTTTAGAAAAATAGATTTTTCGTATGTAAGTAAAATTTAGTTTTGGTTATAAAATTAGGTGGAAAGAAATCAACCTATTATTAGCAATCGTTATACTAAAAAAAGAGGAGTTTTTTAAAGATTCAGCACAGGAAAGATAAAAAATATTTCGTGTTGTATTAATTTTTTTTTGCTGGAATTAAGAAGCAAAAAAAGTATTTTGCCTGCAGTTGATTTTTTTAAAATCAATAATTTAGAAATACTTACTTTGTTGAATTATAATTATACTTTGATTATCTTATCATACTTAATTTATTTTTTACCTACTATAGCTCCCGGGCAGTAAAAAAATTATGTCTTCAGAATTCTTAAATAAAGTTGCAGTAATAACGGGTGGTGGTGGAGTATTATGCAGTACTATGGCACTGGCTCTTGCTGCTAAAGGAATAAAGATCGCTGTACTTGATGTAAGAGCTGAATTGGCAGAGCAAGTAGCTGCAGCAATAAATAAAAGCGGAGGCAATGCGATAGGGATTGGATGTGATGTATTAGATCTTACCAGCCTGAAAGCTGCACATGAAATTGTAATTAATTCTTTAGGTCCATCTGACATATTAATAAATGGCGCCGGGGGTAATCATCCGAAGGGAACAACTACTAAAAGCTTTTTATTGGAAGAAGACCTTATGAATAAGGAGATAAAAACTTTTTTTAATTTGGATGCTGATGATATGAAATTTGTTTTTGATCTTAATTTTTTTGGAACTCTTTTACCAACTCAGGTATTTGCCAAAGATATGATAGGCAGGGAAGGAACATGTGTTATTAATATTTCCTCGATGAATGCTTTTCGTCCTCTTACAAAAATTCCTGCATACAGTAGCGCCAAGGCAGCCATTTCCAATTTTACACAATGGCTTGCAGTTTATTTTTCAAAAGTGGGTATCCGTGTAAATGCAATAGCCCCCGGTTTTTTTCTAACCGATCAAACTTTAGCACTGCTCTCTAATGCTGATGGCAGCTTAACTGAAAGAGGTAATACGGTTATTGCACATACACCAATGGGAAGGTTTGGCATGCCTGAGGATTTGATAGGAACTTTACTTTGGCTTTGTGGAGATGGATCTAAATTCGTTACAGGAGTTGTTATTCCTGTTGATGGTGGCTTTAGTGCATTTAGTGGAGTATGATTTTGGCACTTTTTATTTGGCAATAAGTTCTGTTTCGATGATTGATAATTATGATGATCTCTCCAAAAATATTATTTAACCATTGTTACGCTAAGTATTCAATTGCTGCTGTAAATGTTTTTACCATGGAACAAATACATGGATTGTTTTCAGCAGCAGAATATTCCGATACTCCGATCATTGTTCAAATAACA
>JAYVEA010000222.1:0-11587 GCA_043749085.1 Chitinophagales bacterium | reverse complement strand
ATATGGAAAATTAACAGACTGGGTGTATGCAAAGGAACAAACAGCTCAAAGTATGTTGAAGATTCTGGGATATGAAAGCAATAAAAAAACCTCCCGATAGGAAGGTTTTTGGTACATTGATTTCTTTAGATTAATCGTCATGTTCATGTTTGCCATGCCCACGCCCGTTCTTATTTTTCCTTCCCCGATAATCATCATCATCACGATTATCCCGATCATAATCTCTGTCCCGGTTTTTATTGTGGCCGGGCGCATAATCTCTTGCACTCTTGCTGCCATACATTTTTTTAGCTTGTCCTGGAGGTATCCACCTGCTATTATTTGATGGAGAATATACTCCCCCATCGGGATACCTGACAGTGCCATCAGGATAAACTATTCTTCCATCAGGATAAATAATGCTTCCATCCGATTGTCGGGTTGCGTTCCTGGGATATCTCCTGGCCCCATAGTCTGGATAATTAGAAGGATAAGTATTTCCATTTGTAGTATTAGGATATCTGACCTGACCATTAGGAAGTTTAACTGTTCCATCAGAATACACTACTGTTCCATCTGGCAACCGTTTAACAACACTCTGCGCATAACCATCCTGTGTAAAAGCTACAATAGTTATAACTAAAATTGTTATAAGCCATTTAAATGAAATTTTATTTTTCATGATAAAAATGTTTTTATATGATATAGTATCCAATTTTATTACCAAAGTTATATATGCCAAAATTGTTCCAATCTCTTATCAATTTATTAACAGCATTAATATTGAATAAATAAGCTGTAAGTAGTGTAAATTTGCACTCTAAAAAGAAAATATGTATCCAGAAGAAATAGTTATCCCAATGAAAGAAGAATTAACCGAAAATGGTTTTGAAGAATTGTTGAATGCAAAAGATGTTGAAGAAACTTTAAATAAAGAAGGAACAGCTTTAGTAATGATAAATTCGGTTTGTGGATGCTCCGCAGGAACTGCAAGACCTGGAGTATTAATGGCAATTACAAATAGTACAAAAAAACCTGATAGATTAACTACGAGTTTTGCCGGTTTTGATGTGGAAGGCGTAAAATCTATACGCGAACATTTATTGCCATATCCTCCTTCTTCTCCATCGATAGCATTATTTAAAGATGGGAAGCTGGTTCATTTTATTGAAAGGCATAATATAGAAGGAAGATCCGCTCAAATGATAGCAAGTAATCTTACTAATGCTTTTGATGAGTATTGCTAAAGGTTGTATAAGGTCCGATATTATTTTCTTTTCTAACTTGATTTTTTTAATAAAATACTCTGTAAAATCCTGCTATAATAAATGGTGGGATTTTTTTATCTGCATAATATAAAATTTAAGTTAAAATAAACGATAAATTGCGGCGTATTCTCAATAAGATATTATGTATCCTAATTTATATTATGCGGTTAAAGATTGGTTTAGTGTAGAAATAAATGCATTTAAAATATTTTACACTTTCGGAATATTTGTTGCCCTTGCTTTTATTGTAGCTGCAATTGTTCTTTCCAAAGAATTAAAAAGAAAAGAAAAGCAAGGATTATTATTACCAAGGGAAGAAACAATAACTGTTGGCAAACCCCTTAATATATTTGACATTTTAATTAATGGCCTTACCGGTTTTGTATTTGGTTATAAATTATTTGGTGCTTTTTTGGCAAGCAGAGACCAAACAATAGATCTTCAGGATTATATTTTTTCATTGCAGGGTAGTATTATTGGCGGTATTATTTTGGCAGCTCTTTTAATATTTCTAAAATATCGTGAAAAGAATAAACAAAAACTTTCAAAGCCCGAAGAAAGAATTATCCGTATTTGGCCACATGATAGAGTAGGGGATATAATCGTGCTCGCTCTTATTTTTGGAATTTTAGGCGCAAAGCTTTTTGATAACCTGGAGAACTGGGACCGTTTTATAAAACATCCGATTGCCAATCTTTTGTCGCCAAGCGGCCTTACCTTTTATGGCGGACTTATTTGTGCCGCTATAGCAATAGCTGTATATGTAGTAAAAAAAGGCATAAAGATTTGGCATATGGCGGACGCAATAGCGCCTGCTCTTATGATTGCATATGCTATTGGCAGAATTGGTTGCCAGGTTTCAGGAGATGGAGATTGGGGAATATATAACAGTGCTTATATCAGTGATGTACCGGGACATGTTATTGAAGCATCCCCGGCTGACTTTCAAAAAAAATTAAATGAAAATGCATCATACTTTATTGAAGGCAGAGTTCGTGATCCTGATTCCTCAATAAGTACAGTAACTGATAGAAAAGCGGACAACCTTATAAATGTTCCGCACAAAAGTTTTAAAGGACCCTCTTTTTTACCAAAATGGTTATTTGCTTACACCTTTCCACATAATGTAAATGAAGATGGAATTCTGTTATCGGATTGCGAAGGCAAATATTGCCGTGCTTTACCTCAGCCTGTTTTTCCTACATCATTGTATGAAATAGTAATGTGTAGCAGTTTATTTTTAATTCTATGGGGACTACGCAAAAAAATATATACACCAGGAATTATTTCTGCCATATACTTAATTTTTACCGGGCTGGAAAGATTTTTAATAGAGAAAATCAGGGTAAATTCAACTTATACAGTTTTTGGCCTGCATCCTACTCAAGCGGAAATTATATCACTACTTTTAATCTTAACAGGAATTATTATTTATTTTTTTAAAAGGAAACATATCCAGGCTTAGCATGTTTCCGGTGTAACTATTTATTCTTTCTACCGTTTATCCTTCAATATTTTGGTTCTTATACTCAAATTCTAACCTTTTATGTATAAGTATGTACTATGTAAAACAAAGTACCTAAGTTTGTGTTGTAATATTTAAAACATAGTATTAAATAAATTTAAAATGAATACAAAAACCCAACTCCTGACTGGTCTTCTATTAAGCTTAACTACATTGGGAATTGCTCAAACAAATGGAAAAATTTCAGGAACTATTACAGATGGTGGTGATCAAAAAATAATTGATGCTGCAACAATTTCTCTCCTTAGGGCCAGAGATTCAAGCCTCATAAAACTTTCATTAAGTGATAAAGAAGGCCACTTCTCCTTTGAAAATGTAAAAAATGGAAATTATATAATCATGGGTTCGTCTATTGGTCATCGCAAGGCTTATAGTTCTTCCATAATTATTGCAGAAGGGTCCAATATTTCTGTCGGTACTTTAAAATTAATAGCTCAAACCACAACATTACAAACAGTGGCAATTGATACTAAGAAACCATTTATTGAAAGAAAAATTGACAAGACTGTTTTAAACGTGGATGCCTTAATATCAAATGCAGGAAGCACAGCAATGGAAGTATTGGAAAAAGCTCCCGGTGTTTCTGTTGATAAGGATGGTAATATTAGTTTGAAAGGTAAACAGGGCGTAATCATCATGATGGATGGAAAACCGTCTTACCTCAGCGGAACTGAATTGGCTAACCTTTTAAAAACTATGCCCTCTACATCTCTGGAGCAAATTGAAATCATGACAAATCCTTCTGCCAAATATGATGCTTCCGGCAATTCAGGTATTATTAATCTTAAAACTAAAAAGAATAAACTTAAGGGATTTAACGGCAGCCTTACCGCCAGTTATATTCAGGGTATATATGCAAAAACAAACAATAGTATAAATGCAAATTATCGCAAAGGAAAAGTGAATTTGTTTGGCAATTATAGTTTTTCTGAATGGAATGGATTAGATGATCTTACTCTGCGCAGAAATTTTAGAAATACTACTACAAAAAATCTTGAAACCATTTTTGAACAAACTTCATTCATGAAAGATCATTCTGATAATAATAATTTAAAAGTAGGAATGGATTTTTATGCTGATAAAAAAACGACTTTTGGCGTAGTGCTAAGTGGATTTATAAATCCTGGTTCTAATGCAGGCGATAATACAACACTTTTAAAAAATGGCAATAATCAAATAGATTCAATTGTGTATGCTACAAATTCTGCTAAAAATAAATCTACAAATTGGAGTACCAATTTTAATTTCCGCCATGTTTATGATAGTGCAGGAACCGAGATTACAGCAGATTTAGATTATCTCATGTATAACCAATCTACAAACCAAATATTTGTAAACAAATATTTTAATCCAGATATGAGTCAAAGAAAAGCAGGTAACCAGCTTAAAGGGGATCTTCCTTCCAATGTAAAAATTTATTCGGGCAAGGCAGATTATAGCAAGCCATTAAAAAATAATTCCAAACTGGAAACCGGAATAAAATCAAGTTATGTAGTTACCGATAACAATGCCCGCTACGATAATAACTACGGTAGCGGATGGGAAATTGATTATGGCAAAACAAATCATTTTATCTACAAAGAAAATATTAATGCAGTATACATAAATTATAATAAGCAACATAAAAAATGGGGAATACAGGCAGGTCTGAGATTAGAAAATACAAATGCTGAAGGAGATCAATTAGGAAATATAACAAGAGCTGATTCCTCTTTTAAAAGAAATTATACAAATCTTTTCCCAACAGTTTATTTAAGTTACCAGGCAAATAAAAACAATACATTTTCTATTAATTATGGCAGAAGAATAGACAGGCCTGCTTATCAGGACCTAAATCCATTTTTTTACTTTTTAGATGAATATACTTACGAGGCAGGAAATACATTGCTAAAGCCACAATTTACCAATGCCGTTGAATTTTCTCATACTTATAAAGGATTTTTAACTACAACATTAAATTACAGCAAAACAAATGATGTGTTTGCAGATGTGCTTAAACAAATTAATAGTGAAAGAAAAACATTTGTGACCAAAGATAATATTGCCACAAAAAGAAATATGGGCATAGCGGTTAGTGTTTACACACCGGTAACCAAATTTTGGACAACCAATATTTACCTGAATGTTTTAAATGATAAATACAAAGGCATTTTAAATGGTGGATTGTTAGATGTGAACAGCACTATGTTCATGACGAATATTAATAATCAGTTTAAATTTAAAAAAGGCTGGAGTGCAGAACTAAGTGGCTGGTATAGGAGCAAGGGCATCCAGGGGCAGATTTTTTACGACCCTATGTGGCAGGTATCAACAGGCGTACAAAAACAAATACTTAAAACTAAGGGCAATCTTAAATTAAGCATCAGCGATGTTTTTAATTCTCAGGTTTTTACCGGAACGGTTAAATACCAGGACATAGATATTTACATTCATAATAAAAACGACCGACGCAAAGTGGCACTTACTTTTACTTATCGTTTTGGAAAACAAATGCAAAATCAGCAACAACGCAGAAAAACAGGAGGAGCAGAAGATGAACAAAGCAGGGTTAAGAGCGGAAGGGGATAAATAATTTCTAATGTGCTAAAAACGCAGTTCAGTAATGAACTGCGTTTTTTATATTTGTACTCACTAAAATAAATTATATGCCTTCCTTTGATCTTGTAAGCAAAGTTGATCTGCAAACTTTAGACAATGCTGTGAATGTTGTTGAAAAAGAAATTAAGAACCGGTTTGACTTTAAAGGATCGCATGTGGTGATTGATCTGAATAAAAAAGAATTTAAACTAAATCTTGAAGCAGAAAGTGAAATGAAACTGCAACAGGTAATTGATGTGCTCATCAGCCGTAGTATGAAACAGGGTCTTGCAGCAGAAATATATGATCTTAGTAAGGAACCTTTTCAAAGCGGTAAAGTGATGAAAAAGGAAATTCCGGTAAGAAATGGAATTAAGCAGGATGATGCGAAAAAAATTGTTAAGCTTATTAAAGACTCCGGCTTAAAAGTACAGGCAGCCATTATGGATGATATCATAAGGATAACGGGTAAAAAGATAGATGATCTACAAGCGGTGATACAGGCGTCCAAAAGCTGGGATCTGGGATTAGCCTTGCAGTATATTAATATGAAAAATTGATATCAAATCATTTTGCCTGTAACTTTAAATGTCTTACATTTGCACCTCTAAAAAACATGGCAAATTCCCCCGCAATTGGCGGGGCAGGCATGTATAAAAAATTAAACTCATGAAAAAAGATTTGCATCCCGGCAATTACAGAACAGTGGTTTTTAAAGATATGAGCAATGGCCATACCTTTCTAAGCCGTTCAACGGCGGCATCAAAAGAAACTATAAAATTTGAAGACGGAAATGAATATCCGGTTATTAAGTTAGAGATATCAAATACATCTCATCCTTTTTATACAGGTAAAAATGTATTGGTAGATACTGCAGGACGTATTGATAAGTTTAAAAAACGTTACGAAAAAAGAGAGAACAAATAATCTCAATAATATTTAACTAATTCATCCCCCTTTTTTTGGGGGATTTTTTTTAAGAATAACAATTCGTTTTTGCTTTGTAGCTTTAATTATGAATATTATCCTGGATGATATAACTTGTAAAGATGATCTATATCCATTTACGCTAACCCGTTCCGCAGCAGATATCCGTTTAGGAATATTAACGACTAGAGAAAAATGGGAAACGATTTTAGGCAAAAAAATTTATACTATTTCGGAAATTGCAGAAGAGAAAATCAATGAAGAAGTAAAAAGAATTCCGGCCAACATAATTCCTCAACTCAAATGGTTAAAAGAATTTAAAAAAAATGGGGTCAATGATCAGATTAAAATTCAATATCCCTGGCATATTTTTCAAAATAATGATACAGCAATAAGAAATGACTTTGAGCTAATAACAAAGAAAAGAAAATCAAAAAAACTCTCATCAACTAACAAAATAATAGGGTCAGATATTTTTGTTGAAGAAGGTGCAAAAGTTGAATATAGTATTTTAAATTCTTCTACCGGCCCGATTTATATTGGTAAGAATGCTGAAGTTATGGAAGGTTGTATGATTCGTGGCCCTTTTGCTATGTGTGAAGGCAGCCTGCTAAAAATGGGTACAAAAATTTATGGCGCCACAACACTTGGCCCTTATTGTATTGGTGCCGGCGAAATAAAAAATTCTATCCTGTTTGGCTACAGTAACAAAGCTCATGATGGTTATTTAGGAGATTCGGTAATAGGGGAGTGGTGCAATCTTGGAGGAGGCACATCTAATTCAAATATTAAAAATACTGCAGGAAATCTAAAAGTTTGGAATACAGGCAAAAATGAATTTATCTCCGCAGGACTTAAATGCGGACTATTAATGGGTGATTATAGCCGATCTGCAATTAATACATCATTTAATACAGGAAGTGTTGTAGGTGTGGCTTCTAATATATTTTGCAATGGCTTTCCACTAACATTTATAGAAAACTTTTCATGGGGAGATAAAAATTATGAATTAGACAAAGCGCTTGAACATATTAATAACTGGAAAAAATTAAAAGGGCATACACTTTCATCAGGAGAAAAAAAAATACTTACAGATATTTATCACCAAAAAAATAAAAATGCGTAAACAAATAGCTGCAGCCAACTGGAAAATGAATTTAACGTTAGACCAGGGAATTAAATTAGCAGATGAGATTTTATCTGCTGATTATAAATTACAAAATAACCAGGAAGTAGTTTTTTCTGTTCCTTTTCCTTACCTGATTTCTATAAAAAATAAAATAAAGAACAAACAAAATTATTTAATTGCAGCACAGAATTGTTACTTCCAAAAATCCGGTGCATACACAGGAGAAGTAAGTGCAGAAATACTTAAATCAGTAGAAACCGATTATGTAATAATTGGGCACAGTGAAAGAAGAGAGTATTTTAATGAGAATCATCAAATGCTTGCAGAAAAAATTAATCTGTGTTTTGACAATAATCTGAAACCAATTTTCTGTTGTGGCGAACCTTTATCTGTAAGAGAAGCAAATGAACAGAATGCGTATGTAGAAAATCAGTTAAAAGAAAGTTTATTTCATTTAAGTGATAAGCAACTTACAGGATTTGTAATTGCATACGAGCCAATATGGGCAATAGGTACAGGCAAAACAGCATCATCAGCACAGGCACAGGAAATGCATGCACACATCAGGAATGTTATTGCTAATAAATATAATAATGAAGTTGCTGAAAGTATTTCTATTTTATATGGAGGCAGTGTAAAGGCAAACAATGCAAAAGAAATTTTTGGCGAAAAAGATGTGGATGGAGGATTAGTTGGTGGAGCCTCATTAAATGCTTCTGAATTTATTATTATTATTCAAAGTCTTAAATAAATCAGCTTGTAACCTCTTCCTCTTTATAAGCATAACTAATATCTTCAGCAGCAAAAGAATTTAATTTATCTAATTGCAAAATTGTTCTTTTATTATCAGGAGAGCTTTTATACATAGGTTTAAATTTTGCTCCAAAAACAACTTCGCTAAAAATATAGGAAGTTCTTGCTACTACTGTATTTGCAAACATATCATCAAATGCTTTTAAAAAAATAATTACTTCTCCTTTAGTATTTGCAAAATCTTCCTGAGTAAATTTATAAAACGGACTTGATTCAGTTATGGGATGCACTATTGTCCAGCTTAAAGTAAGGGCGGTTACTGTGCTGAATTCAAGTGTTAATGGAAAAAATTTATTTACCATTTTACCATTTTCTTCCACAGCCATTCCTAAGTTAACTTTTGTCTCTGCATCTAACAATGTTGTATTCTTATAAGGAGCAACCCGAAACATAAAGGCAGTGATACCCTGGTAAGGTGCTATTAATGCATTATCACTAAATCTTAAATATGCTGTTGGCTTGGCGAACCTTCCAAATAATAAACCTGTAGCCAATGCAAAACTTAACGGCCCTAAAAAGCCTTCAAAAGCAGCTACGGATGTTATTAAATAACCGGCGGGACTAACTCTTCCATAACCCACTGTACTAAAGGTTTGACAGCTGAAGAAAAAAGCTTCTAAAAAATTTTGAGGAGCAGATTTTGGAACAACACCTGCCAGGTGCTGTATACCTATGATGTAATAAGTGGTGGCAAAACAAAGATTGACGATAATAAAAAAAAGAAAAATAACAGAAAAAAATTTCCATCTTGGTATAGCCAGCAGGTAATGATACCAGCTTATTCGATCTAAAAATGCAATTCCTTTTTTTTCTATGTTTGCATTACCATTTTTATTTACAAATCTTCCGCCATAATCAGTAGTATTTACACCAAAGCCGGTATTTATTTCTGATTTAGCCTCAGAATTAATTTTTCTTAGTAACGACATATCAAATAATAGTTTTTTATTTAATTCATTTAGATTTGTTTAATGCCAAATATAACAATTTTGCAGGCGCATAATTTTATCAGAAACACTTCATAATGCCAATTGCAAGATTATTTTACCAAAATATAATATGGAAAGGATTATTTTTTTTGTCTGCATTTGTGTTAAATGTACTTATTGCCAGGCATTACCAGGCATCAGTTAGCGGGCAGATATTCTACCTCATTAATCTGTATGCCTTTATTATCTTAATTGTTAGCTTAAGCATGGAATCTTCAATGGGGTATTATATTTCCAGGAATGAGATATCAATAACAAAATTGCTCAACTTTTCTTTTTTATGGACAGTACTTATAGCTATTGTTCTGATCTTTTTTACTGCACTAAAAACAGATAATGGTTATGTATTACCCGATAAGTTGGCAATCATTTTTATATGTGGCAATATTCTTTCCAGCTATTGTGCAGGAATTTCGTATGCTAAAAAAAATTTTTTTCTTCCAAATATTATCAACCTTACCATAAACATTGTCTTGATTATTCTATTGCTTTTGATGGATTTGATTCAAATTAAAATTATAAATAACGACACATATCTTGTAATCTTTTTTAACTCATTTTTATTACAGGGAATTGTAAGCCTTATTGCTTTGGGCATTACCTATATTAACAGTTGGGAATTAACTTTTCCATCAATTGTAGAATTAATAAAATTATTTAAATATGGCCTTATTGCATTTAGCTCAAATGTTATTTTCTTTTTATTATATAGGGTAGACTATTGGTTTGTAAAAGAGTATTGTAATGCATCTGATCTCGGCAATTATATCCAGGTTTCAAAAATTGCACAGGCATTTTTTATTTTGCCCGGTATTCTTGCCGGTGCTGTTTTTCCTTTAATAGCGGCAGGGCAATCGCAAAATATAAATAATATTCTTGCTACTATATCGCGATTAATTTTTGTGCTTTATTTTTTTTGTTGTTTAGTATTAGCAATTACCGGCTATTGGCTTTTTCCAATGCTGTTTGGAAATACTTATAGCCATATGTATATTCCTTTTTTATTATTAATACCCGGAATTCTGGCACTATCTACATTATATACACTTACTGCTTACTATGCCGGAAAAAATAAAATAAGCGTTAACATAAAAGGTGCTTTAATAGCCATGGTCTTTATAGTACTTACGGATATATACCTTATCCCTGCATATGGAATAAATGCGGCTGCCATAATCAGCAGTATTGGATATATGATCTATCATATCTATGTGCTTGCTACTTTTACCAGGGAAAATGATACTGCTGCAATAAGTTTTTTTAACTTTAAAGCATCTGATATTCAAAGAATAAAAAAATCAATTTTAAATAAAGTACATACACCTGATGAATAATAGTTTATATACAGACGGGACTTACTTAAAAAATAATCCTGGATGGGGAACAAACGATGCGGAATGGAAGGGGGATATAATTTTTAACCTGTTAAAAAAAAATAATATTGATCCGAAAGAAATCATTGAAGTTGGTTGCGGAGCCGGAGGAATACTCAAACATTTATCAAATGCAATCGGGAATGGTGTAAAGTTAACAGGTTATGATATTTCACCGCAGGCAATTGCAATGGCAAAAAAACTGGAAACTGAAACGATGCACTTTTATATAGAAGACATTACAAATAATATTCAGGTACAAACAGATCTATTGCTCATGATAGATGTATTGGAACATGTAGATGATTACTATAAACTGCTCACAGATTTAAAACCAAAAAGTAATTATTTTGCTTTCCATATTCCACTTGATGTTTGCTGCAGGTCAATTTTAAAACCACATATATTATTACAACAACGAAATGCAGTAGGACATATACATTACTACTCAAAAGAAATGGTACTGTGGGCTTTGAAAGATAAAGGATATAGGATCATAGATTGGGTATATACAAAACCTACTATTGATGTAGACCCACCCCGTAGTTTTAAAAGACGTGTAAAAAAGATATTACGAAATTTCTCTTTTTCCATAAACAAAGATCTTAGTGCTAAATTATGGGGAGGATATTCAATGATGATATTAGCTAATTAATTTTTGATGAGCGGTAATATACTTTGGCTTGCCAGCTGGTACCCGAACAGGCTTTCGCCGTATGATGGAGATTTTATTCAACGTCATGCAAGAGCTGCGTCATTAATTAACCACATTACTTTAGTTTTTATTAAAAAAGATGAAGAAGGAATAATCACAAAAAATAAAAAAAAAGAAATAACAAAAACAGGTAAACTAACAGAGGTAATTGTTTATTATCGCCCTTTAAAAACCGGCGTAAAATTAATTGATAGATTATTATCAAGAAAAAAATATAATAATACCTATCGCAAAACATTAAAGCAAATTATAGAGAAGACAGGCAAACCATCTATTATTCATGTGCATGTAG
>JAYVEA010000221.1:0-11638 GCA_043749085.1 Chitinophagales bacterium | reverse complement strand
CGAGGTTTTTTTATGCCTAATAATACAATACTTTATTTTAGCAGGATGGTTGATTTTCAAACTCTTACAAAGGGGATTGCTCAACGAATCTCTTTAGTCCTTTTCACCATTTAATGTGACTTTACTAGAAGATTTTTTAAACTTCATTTTCCTAATTGAAGTATCATTTTTTAAATTTGCAAACAATTTGCAAACAAACTTAATGCGTTAAGCAATACTTATTTATTGCAGAAATTTTCAGGGAAGTCAAAGAACAATTTGTTCCTATAAAGTTAATATTTTTTTACGAGCAAGAAAAGAAATCAGAATAAAAAAACCTGTTGAATAAACTGGACAGGTTGCAATAATTTTTATAAAAATTTTAAGCAGTTTTCAGGTAATGTCTTAGTCGATTCTTTTTAATATACTCCATTACTTCTGATTGGATAAAATAGACACGCCCCCGTTGCTTATGAGAGGGCAATCCTCTTTTGACCCAATCCGTCAGGGTGACAAGTGAAATGCGAAGCTTCTTTGCAATCTCTTCACGATTTAAAAGTTCTTCTTCCTGTTCGCCTGATGGATTATTTTTTGAATTAGAGTTTTCCAGACATTCATTAATTGCTTCTTTGATCCATTTTCTAAAATCATTTTCTGTAGGGATGAAAAAAGTTTCCATAACCTGTTTTATAATTGCTTCAAATAAACAGTACTGCCTGCAAAAGGATTGGAAGAAGGATTGTAATTGATATATCCATATTCATCAAGTTCATTCATGCATTTATTATAGGTATGCCGGGCATTTATTTTTGCAGTCTTCATCAACTCATCTCTTGCAATCAGAAACGGATTTTGACTTTGATTCAAATTCCATTTGTGCAGTAAAGCAAAATAGAGACTGATGTGCGTCCCGCCGATTCTAACATCGCTTTCAATCGCTTTAAAAAAACCCGTTAATGGTTGAAAAATTTCCATCCTCAATTACTTCTTAGGTTAACTTAATTGTCGTTATTTATTCCCTTCCTTTTGCCTCTTTTACTTATTTTCCTTTTTTCCTGTTTGGGCACACTTGGAGAATGCTTATTATTATTTGTTTCATCATTTTCAATTTGCTTTTTCTTAGCATTAAGTTGCTTCTCCCGCCAGCGATGCGACAAAAATCGATAAGCCTCGTCAAGACTTATCTGTTCTTCATCCTCGAAGAAATAAAATCGCTGACTGATCTCATATTGATTTCTCAGCACACCAATATTCGGTATAAGAAACACAAGAGGGGTATCCATCCAGAATTTAATTTTTAATCGCTCAGCAAGTTGTAATCCATCCGGGCTTCCTGACAATTTTTTAAGATCAGCAACAATATTTTCTATCGCTTCATGCTGCAGGCCACCTTTTAAATTATTTGAAAGCAAAATTTGCCAATCAATTTTAGACATTCTTTCATGCAGTTCCTTAACATCAATTTCATTCACCACAATCTCCGGGACGAAAATTTTCTTCCTTAAACATGCTTCATAATACGAACAGCAGTATTCACCTTCCTTTCTCTCAAAATAAAAAACACTATTCATTATATCCTGCTCTTTTATCTGCCGGTGACTCACCTGGAACTGATCCTGCTGCAGACAAATATTCCCTCTCAGATCAAATTCTATTTCGGCTGGTAAGCCGAGTGTGACTAGCTGGTCCTTTATCGTTTCAATATTTTTCTCATTCATATTTTTACTTTTATTGAATGCTGCTGTCCGCAAAAATGGTTTTCCTTTAACCAATGGCTTCGTTGCTGAATGGTTAGCTCATTGCCAGACCTTTCTTAGAAGAAGTCCTTTTCTTTTGCATCAGCCCATTGCTATTTTGTTTTTTAGGAAGCAGGGAATTTTTTTGTTTACTTTCCTTTGTTACATCTTGTTTAATATCCTTTTTTTTTACTTCCTCCTTTTGCTCTCGCTTTATTTCTTTATTCTGTGATTGCCCGCTGGACTGATATTGTTCCAACCCTTCTTTTTGAATCCGTTTCATTTGCCCGTCATACAGAGTTACAGATTTGAATTGTGGGTTAGCTTCTATAAACATTTTATTCGTGGTGCCATCTTTTTCGATGGTAACAGCTTGAATATTGCCTTTTTGCAATGACTGCATCAGGGATTTTTCTTTCTCCGGGTCATTTAATTCTGCAACAGCATATTTACCAACAGCTGCTTTTAAATCAAATCCATAGTTTTCATGGAACTGTTTCACTTCAAAATTGTTGTGCTTGTCTTTATTCTGAAAGTCCAGTTGCACCCAGGCTTTGTATGGCACATTATCTTTATTCGTCAGTTCTTTGTGTACCGCCCGTCCGTCTAACAGGTTAAAAGCTTCTTTCGCAGTGATTCCTTTTCCTTTATTAAGGTAAAAAGTTTGATCTGCTTTTTCACCATTGCTTTTTTGCAAAGAAGCATCGTAGCTATTAAAGAAATACATTTCGCTGCTCTCTGATTTACGGAAATGCAGCGTTGCCTCAAATGGTTTTTTATTAACCTCTGCTTTGAAGTCGAGTTTAAAATCGTCTTTCCCCTGTTTGAGATTGTTTTCAAGTTGTTCATTTAGTTTCTCTCCGAAACCCATGTATTTGATATTGTCTTTCAAATACTCTAAATTTTGTTCGTTCATAACATTTGTTTTTATTGAGTTAAATAATAATTTATTTTCTGATAGTTCTTCATTTTCAAGAAGATCGGTTGCCAACGTGTTTTTAAGAAAATCATAGGACTGAGTTTTGGTAAGCCCAATAGTACCATACACATTTACTATGCATTTCCATTCGTGTTTTTGCTTTAGATGATCAAGAGAAAACACATTGGGTTCATAAGGTGTATCCATCCAGTGTTTAAACATCAGCTTTTCACTTGCATCTTTCCCTGATGTACTATTATGTAACCTGTGAATATGGTTCATGATCCTTTCTATCTCGCTGAGTTCAGTTCTCCCTTTTGGTGTTTGTAGTCTTTCATGCACAACGTCTTCAGTATGCTGGTCAAAAGACCAGTCAAATTTTTTCATCAGCGCATCCAGCTCTTTCGTATTGATTCCTCTGATGGTTAGGTCAGGTATTGGAGGACAAATACGAAGCATAGCATCATAGGATTTAAAATCGTAATTGCTGGATTGATTTTTTTCAAAGTGTAGTGTATACTGTGTTCTTTCATTTTCAGTTCTTTGTTTTTCCAACAGGACAAAATTTTGCTGAGGATACTGCATATAAAATTCAAGTGCGGAAAATATCCTTTCATCAAAACCTAAATTCTTTAATTGACCTTTTAGGTTTTCCAGGTCATAAACATTTTCTTTATCTGATATTTTCTGATTCATATATTACTTTAAATTGTCCCTGCTTTTACGATATGCCTGTTCTTTACTTTCAGGAATAAATTGCGGCCACCATTCTTTTCCATGATCTCAATAATTAAATACTTTCCATCGGGTATAGTAAATTTTGGGAGGGCTACAACCCAGGGTTGTTTGGATACTGCCCGGATCATTGCAGTATCTCCTGTAATGGATAATGGCTTTATTTCTATTTCCTGTGAAGCAGTTCGCTTTGAAGTTTTTTTATCTCTGATATAAAAATGGAACTGGTCAATATCATAATTGATATTGGAATTATTTTTAAAAGACAGCCTGCAAAATAGTATGTCCTCATGTATGTAAATCCCATTCAATACAATCGATACTTTTGAATTTTCATAATGAATAGAATGAATGTTTGATCCTTTACTCATAACCGAATCTGAATACATGGCGACTGCAGCAGCATTCATAACGGGCTCACTATAGATCACTTCTTCTTTCTTAACTGATGAATCACTCTTTGATGAAATTGGTTGTAAGGCATTTGCAACATTGATGTTGAGATAAGCTGGTTGTTTGACAAAGTCAACAATAAAGGAATACAGTTTTCCATCTGCAGTGATGATGCTTAAACTGGTCTCAGCAAAATCTTTCACATCTGCCTTGACTCTCAAAATATTTTCTACGCCTGCTGCCTTTTGTACTAAAATATCCTGGCTTCCCCTGTCCACACTTGTTATAGCAGCAGGGAAAACAAGGTTGGTAGTTTTGTTATAAGTTACTTCCAGCTTATAGGATGCTATATAAGCAGATGTAGAAAATGCATTAGCCGTCTGGGCTTTTACATTGTTGATTGCAGCATAAGCCGTTAATACAATTGCTGTTACACGATACCATTTCATAATCATTTTTTTTAGTTGAGTTAATTATTGTTTTTGTTATTGTCTTTTAATAAAATCTTGTACCCTGCTTTCAGGGTTACTTTTATCAGTTTTACTTTTTTAGCAAGGAGACTTTTAGCGGCCTGGATGCCTGTATTTGCTGCCTGTACAGCGAGTGATGGATCAAGCGTCGTTAATTCTATATTCTGCAAACTTTGTTCTGTGGATTGTTTAGAAACATCTCTTGATATGGAACCCGGAATATGAATGCCTGAAAGTCCATCCAGGTCATATACTTCAAGTGCCACGGGCAGTAAATTATTTTGATACCGGATTGCATTAATATTAATAGATAGCCTTTCATTTTCCAAAGAGGCAGTTCCATAAATAAAATTTCCTTTGGGAATTAATATCCCGTTAATATAAATGTCACCGATCAGCCGGAGTTTCACAGTTGAACCTGACATTACAGTTTGTGTTTGGTGTATCACTGCTTCTATTGCATGATCTTCTGTTACTTCATTTGTCAAAGTATTATTGAGATTGAGATCATAAAAATTATTATGAACCGGCTTTCTTTTAATAACTGTATCATTTGCTTTTCGCCCGGATTGTAGTAAAGAGATATTATCAGTCTTCAAAAATGACTGCACAGAAAAAACCTGTTGCCTATTCTTTATTGATTTTTCTTTGATTTGATTAACCCTGTCAGGATGCTGGATGTCCAGTATCTTATCAAGCATACCTCCAAGCTGCTCCATTTCAGGATCGCTTTCCTGTTTATCATTCATAGTTTGCATCATGTTCTGCAGCTTATCTACCTGTTTTGTAAATTGTTCATTCAAATTATTATTCGGTTGCCCTGAATTATTTTGAGAGAAAGATTTAGTTTCATTAGGAGTATTGATCTGTCGGTTCAGTTCATTGATTTTTTTATATATCTTTTTCTCATTTGCATCCACTCCTCTGTTGTTACTGAAAGGGGATGTTATGAGACTATTTTTTTCAGGTGTATACCCTGAATTATCCGATGATTTAGTAATCATTTGCAGAACATTCATACCTGTATCCGGTTCAGGTTTATAATTTGGATCATTCCTTAAAGTTTCTATTCGCTTTAAAGAATCTTTATCTGCCTGATTATAAAAACTGAGCTTGTCAAAATTTTTATCGTCCTTTAATTTCGCATCGGGTAATTGTAGATTCAGTCCGGCAGAAGTTTTCATGTCTTCGATTTTTTCTTTACCACCTCCCATAGCCCAAAAAGCAAGTGTAACAAATGGCAATGCCAGTAAGGGCAATACCAAATAAAATTTTCTTTTACGCAGAAATTGCGCTGATCTGTTGTTCATACATTTATTTTTTTTGTGAATAATATAATTGTTCAACCATCTCCAGACTATCTATTAAACCAGGTCTTCTGTTTAATAACTTATTTACCTTTATTTTTCCATCATCAGTTTTGGAAAGGCTATCCAGTGTATGTTTAAAAATATGGACCTGCCGGATTTCATTTTCAGTAATCCTTACCGAATGTTGATCTTCATTTGAATAAATATTTCTTGGAGTTTTAATAGCAGAAGGTTTGTTTAAACTGTTTGGCGCATTTTTATTAAATGGCTTTATAATGGCTACTACACTTAATCCGCCAAGCACAATGCAAACCAGGTAAAGGAATATCAATTGTTGTTTTGTCTTCCATGATGCGGATATTTGTCCTAACACATTTGCGAACTTTTTTTGTATTTTCAATATCCCACCAGCGATCCATCCCGCAGCTTTATCACTGAGAACCGATTTTGTCTGAATAGTATTTCTTCTGAATAGTTTCATCTGTTTTCTGTTTTTAGATCTTTGTTTTCAAGTGTTGACCATCGCTCAATCAGGAAACCATGGGGATTATGATCTGACCTTGCTACATTTCTTAAAAAGCCTTCTGTAATCAGGCTCCGTGTTACAATGCTGTTAGGCCGGATGATCCTCATAGTACCATAGCATTTAAAATAATAGGGTTGCAATTTTGTATCTATTAGCACACTATCAATATTTATTTTTTGGCTGATGTTACCGGATATAATATTTGAATAGTATCCGGTTTCTTTTAAATTATCATACTGCTTTTTAGCAGAGCCGTCAGATAAATACAAAGCTTTGGCAAGATTTCCATCGATCACTTTATCATCGGGGTCAAGGGTAAAAAAATATTGATGAAACATGGTGACATGATCTTTTGCTTCTACCGGTACATTATCTTTTCTTCCTGATGAATATGCATCTAATGCTTTATCCCCGGCCAGTATATATATTTTGTCCTGCACTCTTGCAGACAATTCATAGCTTTTGTACAACACATAACCACACAGAGAAAAGCAACCTGTTAAAAGCAGAATCGAAAATGTTTTTATATGCCTGAAAGCAGCATCAATATTTTTCATTTGTTTGAACATATCTTAAGATTTACCGGATAATTTATCCTTCATGTAACTGTCATTTTTTGGGTTGCCCCCTTCATTGAAGTAACCGGATGAATTGCCGGAAGAAGACATGCTTTGCGACATCTTTCCTGCGCCATTTCCAAATGCATCAGCTGCCATTCCTGCACCTGATGAAACAGTGTTCATCACAGTCCGGCTTGAACTGGTGGTAAGGCTTGTGACTTTATACAGCAGCGTGTTTCCGCCACCGGCATGAACGATATAATTGGCAACCGAAGGAACCGTAAAATAACCTACAATACCAATGATCATGAAGATGAGATAAGCCGTATCAGTTGAGGAAAAAAATGTATCACCATAATCCTGCACCTGGGCAATATCTATTTTCAGCATATTCTCCTGGATCTTGCCAATGATGGAACCGAAAATATTAGCAACCGGAAGCCATAAAAAGATATTGATGTATCGTGCGATCCATACCGTTAGGGTATGTTGAAATCCATCAAAGACAGCAATACCAAATACCAGTGGCCCGAGAATAGCAAGCACAATTAAATAAAATGTCCTTATCGTATCAACACATAGCGACGCCGCTTCGTAAAAGACACGTAATATTTCACTGAGCCATTGCTTGATTGCATTACGGAAATTGTAAGAAGCTTTCGCCATCGCAAACTTTATATCATTCCCGATGCCCTCAAAGAATCCTTCATCTGAAGGATCATCATTAGGATTGGTATACTTATACCATTTATCCCTGTCACCGCTGCCATTTTCTCCCACATACATTTGCCATACGGTTGTTTTCTTAATAGCTTCTTCTTTTTTCTGCAGGAGAACAGCAATGGCTTTATCCGAATCTTCCACCATAGAAGCTGTACCGGTAACAGTAGGTTGCATCACACCATTGATCATTGCAATAATTGAAGGAAAAATAAGTACGGCAAATCCCAAAACAAATGGACGGAAGAGCGGATAAAAATCTATCGGTTCTGCATTGGCGATATGCCTCCATACCCGGCTGGCGATATACCATGTGGCAGCAAAACCGGCAATGCCTCTTCCCACACCAATGAGCTTACTGCACAGTGGCAGCATTTCATCATAGAGTTTTTCAAGGACTGAATGCAGGCTTTTAACTTCATCTGCAAAGCCACCTTGCGCCAATGCTATATTTGGAATAATCACCACTGTTAGACACATCATAAACCACACAAACTTTTTCATACTCACATTTTTTAATATTCATTAATGAACACCATATAATTGCTGTGATACTTTCGTATCGACTGTTTCCTTTCCTCTTTGCATTCCCAGAACCGTGTTGCTTCGGTTAAAGTTTCGGAGAAAGGAAAGTTTATCTTCCATGTCTGCAAAAATTCTGTCAATCGCTGCAAACCTTTCATCATCACTCATGCGGAGTTTGTTAGCAGTTATTACCATCAATAACTCATCAAGGCTTTGCAAACTCTTATCAAATAAGTTTGTGTAAACGCCACTCATGTAATCAATTTCTTTACCGTTAAAGAGGTTACTTTTCTTGAAACGGCTAAAAGCATTTTTGTACTCTTTTACAAGCATCCCCTGTGATGTGATAATATCAACCACACGCTTGTATTTTTTTACAGCAGGACTAACTTCCATAAGCCCGTCAAGAAATGCCTTATGGAGATTGAAATTTCCCTGCGAAATATCTTTGATCGTATTATAACCTTTGCTGACTACTTCATATCCTTTATACAGATCTTTTAAGATCTGTTTTAACTGTGCGAGCTTTTCTACATTCAGCAGTAATTGCTGCGCTTCCTGGGATTGGGAAAACACAGGATGAAAACTATTCATCATTACTACAGCTATTAACCATGAATAAACTTTTGCTTTCATATATTTATTTTAAACCGTTTAATTTTCTTTCAATTTGAATATCGTATGCATCATTTCTTCTTTGCATAGAAAGTCCTTTTGCAGCATTTCCAAAAGATTGTGTGAACACCTGTTTATCCTGCATATCAGCATACAGTTTATCTATTCTTTTTATTCGCTCGTCATCTTTCATTTGCTGTTCACTATCAGTGATAAGACCAATGAGTTCATCTAAATTTTTAGCGCAATCATCCAGAAGATTATTAAAGACCTGTTGCAGATAATTTAATTCTGTATCAGTTAATTGTTTAGGATTTCTGCAATTCTTTATGATGTTATGAACCTGTTTTACAATAGAAATTTGCATGGAAATAATATCAGCAACCCTTGCATATTGCCCTTCACTCGGAACTCGTTTCGGGGTAAGAAAAAAGATAAAGGCAAAATATTTTTAAAGATTGAAAAATGAGGTTATGAAAAAAGAGGAAAAGGAAGTGAGAAATATTTTCGTAAAGATGCGCATGAATGATGCTGAGTTTTTGCAGCTTCAAAAACTGCAAAAAAAGACGACTGAAAAATACCTAAGCAATTACCTCCGAAAAGTTGCATTGCAAAAGGCGGTGATCGTAAATTATCGTAACCAGTCAGCCGATGAATTTTTAAAGGAAATGATTCAACTTAAAAATGAATTAAATGCCGTCGGCAACAATTATAATCAAGCCGTGCATAAACTGCATATACTGGATAAGATACCGGAGTTCCGTTCCTGGATACAAACAAATGAAAAAACACGATTGGCATTTTTTCAGAAAGTCGAACAAATCAAAGATCGTATCAATCAACTCTATTTATGGTTGCAAAAATAAATACGCCACACAGGTTACTTACTGCACTTAATTACAATGAAAAAAAAGTGCAAAAGGGAAAGGCTGAATGTATCTATGCCGGTAATTATTTGCAGGAAGCAAACAAAATTAATTTTTATCAAAAGCTGGAGAGGTTTGAAAACCTGAATAAACTTAATGATAGAGCAACCACAAAGACTATACACATATCCCTGAATTTTGATCCTAAAGAAAACGTGTTAAAAGAAAAGCTTACACAGATTGCTTCAGAGTACATGAATAAAATTGGTTTTGGTGAGCAGCCTTACCTCGTATATCAACACCATGATGCCGGGCATCCACATATCCATATTGTTGCCACTACAATACAAGCTGATGGTTCACGAATTAATACACACAATATTGGCCGCAATCAATCAGAAAAAGCAAGAAAAGAAATTGAGCAAACTTTTAAACTTGTAAAGGCAGAAAACCAAAAGCGTTCTTTACAATCTCTGAAACCAATTGATGTAATAAAAGTGGTGTATGGAAAAGCCGAAACAAAAAGAGGTATCAGCCTTGTAGTAACAACGGTAATGAATAGCTATAGGTTTACATCTCTTCCTGAATTCAATGCAGCGCTTAAACAATTTAATGTAATTGCCGATAGAGGTAATGAAGACGGAATGATCTATAAAACCGGAGGACTGGTATACCGGATGATTGATGAGGCTGGAAATAAGATGGGAGTGCCCATCAAAGCAAGTTCTATCTACAGCAAACCAACACTTGCAAATCTTGAAAAAAAGTTTGCATTCAATGAGACAGCGAGAGAACCATTCAAACAAAAAATTAAAAATGTAATTGATACTGCTTTTGAAACCAGGCCAAATGATCTTAAACAATTTATTGAAGAATTAAAAAATAAACAGGTGTATACGTTGCTCAGACAAAATGCACAAGGACGAATCTATGGGATCACATTTGTTGACAACAAAAACAAAAATGTGTTTAATGGAAGTGACCTGGGAAAGAGCTATAGTATTTCATCATTGCAAAATAAACTTGCCGGTGTTGTTAAACAGGAACAAAAAAGTAGTGTCGCTGTTGAAGCAAAAAACCCAGTCAATTCTTTACCCATAGAAGGAAAAAATATTATAGTACATAAGGATAAAAAACAATCTGCAGAGCAGTCTGCAAAAACTTTCAACCTCCTAAATGAATTATTATCTGTCAAAGAGCAATATGAAAACGTGCCATTCCAGTTTCGAAAAAAGAAAAGAAAAAGGAAGAACAGAAATCTTGGATTATAAACTTTAAAAAAATATTATTATGTCAGCAAATACAGGTGAAAACGAACAGGGGCTTAGAAAGATTATTGACCTTACAAGAATGATAAGCATTGCAATTTTGTTATTGCATTTTTATTTCTACTGCTATAAAGCATTTGAGGAATGGCAATTTACAAGCACAATAACGGATAGAATATTATCTAATTTCAAGACAGGTTTATTTAAAAACTTTTATTTCTCGAAAGTGATTGCCCTTGGATTATTATTTATTTCACTGATAGGAGCCAGAGGAAAAAAGGATGAAAAATTAAATGCCCGTAGCATTATCTTTTGGCTCTCTTCCGGAATTATTATTTATTTTTTAAGTAGTCTGTTTTTAAAAATTAATGCAACAATTGAAACAATTGCCATCGCTTACATGTTCAGTTCAGCAACAGGGTTTTTAATTGTGTTAAGCAGTGGCACCATGTTAAGCCGGTTAATTAAGCTTCGCACATCGAAAGATATTTTCAATCATCTCAATGAATCTTTTCCGCAGGAAGAAAGATTTCTTTTGAATGAATATTCCATTAATCTACCTGCGCGCTACAGATTGAGAGAAAAAATAAAAAAAAGCTGGATCAATATTATCAATCCATTCAGAGGATTATTAGTTATTGGTAGCCCCGGTTCCGGTAAATCATGGTTTGTCATTCAGCATGTGATTAAACAGCACATTGAAAAGGGATTTGCCATGTTCATTTACGATTTTAAATATGATGACCTTTCAAAGATTGCTTACAATTGGTTACAGCTGCATAAAAATAAGTATGCAATACCACCATCATTTTATGTGATCAATTTTGATAACCTTTCTGTATCGCATCGCTGCAATCCCTTAGATCCTTCCAGAATGATTGATATTACTGATGCCACAGAATCAGCACGAACGATACTATTAGGGTTAAACAGGGAATGGATAAATAAACAGGGAGATTTTTTTATAGAGTCCCCTATCAATTTTGTAACAGCGGTGATATGGTTTTTGAGACAAT
>JAYVEA010000220.1:0-11648 GCA_043749085.1 Chitinophagales bacterium | reverse complement strand
AAACTTTAATGCCCGTTCCCGTGGTAATACTTTCAGGTCGCCTGTTTGTGGCATAACAGAAACATATCCATAATCTCCCATCCAAACTGTTGGCTGGTGCGATGCAAGGAAACCGATGATGCTGTCATCCTCATAAAAATAATTCATCCGGCTCATCAAATTTTCACCTGTTTGGGCAACAAAATTTGTCATTGCAAATGGAGGTCCTACGCTTGGCATAGTGCCGCCACCATCTAATCCTTTTGCAAAACCTGTAGCTGCTGTTCCAATCAGCGGGTTTACATAATCAACTTCCTGCTTTTTGGATTCTCGCTTTTGAGCAAAGCAGTTTGTGAGAATAAAAAAAGAAAGAATAATTAAAGAAACTTTTTTCATACATAAATATATAAGCACACGTTTATTGTTATAGTATATCTTAATAAAATACTGTGTATAGCGCTGCTAGAATGCCAACAATAATAGCAGAGACTACAATAAATGCCGGCGAAGCCCGGAACATTTTTGTATCAATAACAAGTGCTTTATGTTCGTCTTTACGGCTTCTGTCTGCAAGGCTCATTACGACCATCAGTAACATAAGAATAATAAAGACCAGTGTCATGCGGTCCATAAAAGGAAGATCAGGAAAGAAGCCATTTGTCCACCCGGGAAGAAATTTAAATACGGTAGAAAGCGGTATGGTAAGAATAGCGGAAGTAAGCGCTGCTTTAGATGTAGTGCGTTTCCAGAAAAATCCTAATAAAAAAATTGAGAGTACTCCCGGCGAAATAAAGCCTACATATTCCTGTATGAATTGGTAGGCCTGGTCAAGATTTCGTAAAGCAGGCGCTACTAAACTTGCAAGCACCATAGCAACAATAACAGTGATACGACCGGTACGAACGAGCTTTTTTTCAGTGGCATTTTTATTGAAGAATTTTTTATAAATATCTAAAGAAAAAATAGTTGATATACTGTTGGCTTTACCGGCAAGCGAAGCTACAATGGCAGCAGTAAGCGCTGCGAATGCAAGCCCTTTTAAACCACTGGGCAAAAGGTTCATGAGTGTTGGGTAAGAATGATCGGGCTTGATAATTCCATTTACGTCTGTCATCTCTGCATGGAACATTCCGTTTTGATACATTACATACATCGTGATGCCGGGAATAACCACAATAAGCGGAATCAGCAGTTTTAAAAATGCAGCGAAAAGAATTCCTTTTCTTGCTGTTGGTAAACTTGCCCCCAAAGCACGTTGCGTAATATATTGATTACATCCCCAATAGTTAAGATTGTTGATCCACATGCCACCTATTAATACTGATAAGCCGGGCAGATCGGTATAATATGGATTTGACTTATCAAAGATCATATGAAAGTGTGAGGGCGCTTTGTCTTTGATCACACTTAATCCTTTAAGAATATCGCCCCCATATCCAAAATGTTTTGATACCAGAGTTAATGCAAGATAACATGTTACCAATCCTCCCATAATAAGTACAAGCACCTGTATCACGTCTGTATATCCAATCACTTTCATTCCCCCCAATGTTACCACAATAGAAAAAATCCCCAGGCCGACCATGCACCAAAAAAAACTGATACCCGAAATTGAATTGATAGCAAGTGCGCCCAGATAAATGATGGATGTAAGGTTTACGAAAACATACACAAGCAACCAAAAAATTGCCATCAGTGTAGCAACTGTGTCATTATACCGCTGCGACAAAAACTGCGGCATTGTAAAAATTTTATTCTTAAGATAAATGGGAATGAAAAAAACAGCAACAATGATAAGTGTTGCTGCGGCCATCCACTCATAAGATGATATGGCGAGTCCTAATGCAAAGCCTGAACCGGACATACCAATAAAATGTTCAGCAGAAATATTGGATGCGATAAGTGAAGCGCCTATTGCCCACCAGGTCAGAGAACCTTCAGCAATAAAAAAATCCCTGGAGTTCATTTCGCCTGCTCTCTTTTGATGATACATCTTGCGATGATATACCCAGTATCCGTAACCAGATACTGCAATAAAATAAATGAAAAAAACCACAAAGTCGAGAGATTGTAAATGATTCATATAGCAGTGTTGAATGGATGGTGAAAATAAATAAATAAAACAAAAGTTATTATCGCTGAGTTTCTTTAAATATTTAATTTCCTAATTTGATATCTGTTACTTTCCTGGGCAACCAAACCTGCATTTGCCCTGAGCCCCGATTGCACCATGAATAATAAGGAATGGCTGTGATCTTTCTTTTTTCTGTAACTATAGAAGTACCATCAGCAGAAGGCTCTGCCACCGGAACTTCAGCAGAAAGGGTTATGATACCATTTAAAAGATCATCCCGTTTCTCAGAAAAAAAAACTGCATTATCAGGAATAATAATATTCATTGCCTTCCCATTATTATCTGCATGTTCTACACAATAAATAAGTGGACCTCTTTGCAAGGCAACTCTGTTTCTGTCATCCTTAATACTGTCAATAGCAATAACCTTTTTTACTTCCATCGGTAAATTTAATTGCACTATATCTCCTTTTTTCCATTCTCTTTCAATTACTGCATACCCATTTTGCAACTGATAATTTGCAGGTTTATTATTTACACTGAGAGTAAAATGCGCAACATCATTATTTAAAAATGTATAGGTATCGCCCGGAGACGCTTCATTTTGGGCCCAACCCGGAATCCTGAAATATACTTTAAACTTTGAAATTCTTTCAGGAGAAATATTTACCCGTATATTTCCATCCCACGGATAATTTGTATGCTGCTGAATAGCAACATTTGTTTTTTGCAAAGGAATATTTGTCTCGCTGCCCACAAATAAATTTATCCAGATGCCATCATCAGATCTTGCATAAATATAATTACCAAGAGACTCTACAAGCCTTGCAATGTTTGATGGACAGCATGCTGTACCGAACCATTCACGCCTTTGATTTTTCCCCGTAGATGCTAAGGGATTTCCATAAAAAAATCTGTCCCCGCTCTGTGATAATCCATCCAATGCACCATTGTATAAACTCTTTTCAAGTACATCAATGTATTTGCTTTCACCTGTTAGCAAATTCATTCTTTGATTCCAGAATACCATGCCCACTGATGCACAGGTTTCACAATAAGCATTTTCATTGGGCAGATCATATGGAACAGTAAAACCTTCATTACTTCCCGAAGATCCAATGCCACCTGTAATATACATATTTCTATACACCACATCTTCCCAAACAGTTTTCATTGCATTTATATATCCAACATCATTTGTATGGCTTGCAACATCTGCAGCTCCTGTATACAAATACATTGCTCTTACTGCATGACCTGTTATTTTTTTAGAATCTTTTACAGGCACAAGGTCCTGCGTATAACCGGTGTCTTTCCATTCTGTCCATGTATAACCTTTTCCATAACCATGACCTCTTTCTTCAATAAGCCAGTGAGCAAGGTTGAGGTATTTTTTATCATTTGTTACAGTAAATAATTTTACGAGGGCCAGCTCTAACTCTTCATGTCCGGTAACCCAGTGGCGCTTGCCGGGGCCAAATAAAGAATCAAAGTGATCAGCAAATTTTATAGCTACATCTAATAATTTTCTTTTTCCTGTAGCATTAAAATAAGCAACCGCTGCTTCAATTAAATGACCTAAGCAATAATCTTCATGCATGCTCATATCTGTCCACCGCTTAGTTAGGTCGCCGAGTGTGTAATAAGTATTTAAATATCCATCAGACAATTGAGCGGCTGCAATTTTATCTATCCATTCCTCTGCAGTTTGTGCTGTTTTTTTATCAGGAAAATTTTTTAATGAATATGCAATTGCTTCCAATGCTTTATATACATCCGAATCATCATAAAAAATTCCCTCATGCTTTTCTCCTTTTTTGCGGGCTACCTTTTCAAAGTTTCTTATACGTGGTGTTTTAACTGCTGTTTGATCAATACAAACAGGTATGGTTACCAGCGCAACTTTATCTATTCTCGGTTTCCAAAAATTATCTGTAATTGTTACTTTAGAAAAATTTATTGCCTCAATTTTATAAAGGTGATCCTGGGCATTTGCAGATATCAAACATGACGTGATTACAACCAGAGTTATTAAAAAATATTTTTTCATATTAGTATTTCTATTAATTCTGTTCCAATTCATCTTTAGATGGCAGCTTCGGGAAAGGGTGATGTGGTTCTGTTTGATACCAAAATACCGTAGAGCTAATATTTGATCGTTGCACCAGGTATCTACCGCCACTCTTCCATCCAAGATCCTGGATCGTTACTTTTAAATTCTTTTCAAATCTTATAGGATCTAAAATGTGCCAGCGATACAATCCAAAACGCTGCATCACATTGTAATGTCCATCACCCCTTATTACCTGGTGCAGGCCTGCATATGCTGTAGAAAATTCAGTATAATTTGATTCATTTACCCCGCCAGAATTTTTTTTATTTGTATCAAAATCATATGAGCCGCAAAAATAATCTTCTGTACCTGTTCCATTAATTGTTGGGAATTGAGTATCTCCATCCATGTAAAACTTTATTTCACCTTCGCCCCACCACCCATTATTATGTACGCCCCACGCAAGATATGTCCCCACATATTGACCCCTGCCTTGCAAACTATCTATCAAAGTATGAATGCCTCTTTTTACAGGATTACTTTTTCTAAACTGTGCATGAAAATAAGCAGCATCATCCGGAACATCAGTAAGTGTATAATCAATTTGATAATATACTCTCATATCTTCTGTATTAATGTTTGTCATTGTTATTCTGCATTTTTTGCGAAAAGGCATAACCCAATAACTATTAAATGCACTTCCTGGGTTAACTGTTATCGCTAAAGAATTAAGATGAGCATAGCCGCCCCATCCACTGCCAAAAAAATCTCCTACAGGAGTTTCTACTGATGGTTCTTTTTCATCATCCCAATAAATACGTAGAATAGTGAATCGCCAATTTCCCGTAGGTGTCATCCAGATATGTTGAATAGCCCCAGATCCTGAAATTTCTGCAAGGGTAAATGTTTCACCGGCTTTTATATGCACAAATGGATTTAGTTTCCATCCTTGTTCTAATTCCCGTGCATTATTTTTGGCTGTTCCATTTTCTAACGTAGCCATACCGCCTTTACCTTTTTCTCCGCTAAAATTTTCCGGACTAATGGATCTTGTTTTAGCATCACTTACCCTATAGAGATTGCCCATATTTAAATCAAGTCCATTAAATTTTTTAGTTTGGGCAAATAACTCACTCATACATAAAAATGTAATAAGTATTAAGAGAATTTTTTTCATGCTGATTGGTTTTTAAAAAAACGTGATCTTTATCTATATTTCTCAAATTAATATTTTAAATGATTAATAATATTAAAAGCATAGCTTAATATTAATTCAGCAACATTCATTGGCAAGGTTTTTATATATAAGTGTAACAAAACCAAACATGAAAAATATATTTACATCCTCTCTGGTTTTATTAGTAATTATTAATCAGACTGCAATCGCCCAAAGTAAACATGACAGCAGTACGACAAAAACTATTGCCGCAGGCCCGGAATACACACGATCCCCATTTTACCAATGGCTTTGGGGAACAAACTATCGAAAGGAATGGACAACGCCTGCAACCTTTCCAATCACTAAATTTGATACATTAAGAGGTGGTATAGTAAAATACAAAATTGGAGGTGGGCATCAATCCAAATCATTGCATCTTACAAATAAGCAAGATAAAGAGTATGCATTGCGATCCGTTGATAAAAACCTTGATATACTGTTACCCAAAATCTTTCATCATACATTTATTCAGCATATTGCCAATGATGAAATTTCTATGTCTCATCCTTATGGCGCTCTGGGCGTGCCTTTGATGGCACAGGCCGCAGGTATTCCGCACGCAGATCCCCAAATTATATGGGTGCCAAAACAACCTGCTCTTGATACACTTAATACTAAATATGGAGACATGCTTTATCTTTTTGAACAAAGGCCTTCAGGAGATTGGAGCGAAGCCGATAACTTTTTGAATTTTAAAAAATTTATTGGCTCAGATGATATGATGGATAAAATTTATGAAGATAACAACAGGCAGGTTGACCAGACGGCATTTGCAAAAGCAAGATTATTTGACATGATCATAGGCGACTGGGACCGGCATTTAGACCAATGGAAATGGGGAAAGATAGAAAAAGATGAACAGGACATTTATGTTCCAATACCTACTGACCGTGACCAGGCATTCTCTACCTACAATGGAGTATTGTTAAAGGCCGCAATATCTGCAGCAGGACAAAATTATCTTCAACCATTTGATTACACAATTAAAGATGTAACTATTGTAGAAAGAAGGTTTCTCGACAGGCTTTTAACCAATCATTTGCTTTTAAACGATTGGCTAACCGAGGCAAAAAGTCTGCAACAGGCGCTTACAGATAAGATTATTGAAAATTCTGTAAAACAAATGCCTGCAGAGATTTTCGCGATCTCAGGCAATGAAATAGTTGCAAAACTAAAATCACGTCGTAATCATTTACAGGAATATGCAACCACATACTATAATTTTTTAGCCAAAGAAGTTGAAATAGTAGGAAGCAAAAAGAGTGAAATTTTTGAAGTAAACCGGGTAAACGATAATGAAACCTCCGTTAATCTTTATAAAATAAACCTGCCTGTCGGCAAGGCAGGTAAAGAAGGAGAAAAGAAAAATAAACCTTTTTATTCACGGGTTTTTAAAACAGGTGAAACAAAAGAAATCCGTTTGTATGGCTTATCAGGTAATGATGTTTATCGCATCAATGGAAATTCAGGAATAAAAATTCGTATCATAGGCGGTGATGAAAAAGACTCTGTCATCAATAATTCAAATACAAAAATTCATGTATATGATGATGCAAAAAATAATATTATAGGCTCAAAAATCAGATCTCATATTTCTGACAGTACCGACCATACATTTAATTATGATGCCTACCTGTACGATAAAAAAGGAATTAAACCCCTTGTGGGATACACCAACGAGGATCCATTTTTTGTTGGTTTAGGCTATAGCGCCATTCATCATAAATGGCGGAAACTTCCATTTGCTTATAAGCAGGCTGCCGGAGTAAAATATTCAATTTCACAAAAAGCATTTAGTGTTTTTTACCAGGCACTTTTTCCCGGCCTGATAGGTAAATGGGATTTGCTTTTAAATGCTGATTATGATGCTGTACGATGGGTAAATTTTTATGGTATTGGAAACGAAACAAAATTAACAACAAAAAATATTAAGTTTAATAGAATACGGTCAAAGGAGATCACAGGCAGTATTGGCCTTGAGAAAAAATTTGGAAAGAGTACGATCAATATTTCCGGGTTTTTCCAAAACGTAAAACTGATTAATGATACCGCCAGGTTTGTTGCTAAAAATATTGCTCCCACACAACCTGGTATTTTTAATACAAACAATTATGCAGGTGGTAGCCTGAGTTATAAAATTGCTCTGTTAAATGATTCTATTATTCCTACTGCAGGATTTTCATTTACAGCTAATGCATCACATTTTCAAAATCTTACTCAAAGTCATGCTTTTCAAAGGTATTCGGGCATTGTAAACTTTTATATTCCCCTTATTTCCAAATTCTCATTGGCTATACGTGGTAGTGGTGGTACAGTTACCGGCAACCCGTTATTTTATCAATTACCACATATTGGTGGGGCTGATGATCTTCGTGGATACAGGCGTGAAAGGTTTTGGGGTAAAACAGTTTTTGCCAATAGTAACGAACTCAGGTATATTACTAATTTAAGAAGTTATATAATGAATGGGAAGATTGGCTTTACCGTTTTCTATGATGAGGGAAGAGTTTGGCAGCCATCAGAAACTTCTAATACATGGCATACTGATTACGGAGCCGGGTTGTTACTGGCTCCCTTTAATAAACTGTTAGCAAATATTGCTTACGGTATTTCTAACGAGAAAAAAATGGTTCAGCTGCGGATCATTAAATCTTTCTGATCTTTTCAATGCAAAATATTAAGGCTATAATTTTTGATTTTGGCGGAGTTATTTTCAATATCGATTTTGGCAAGGTTAACAAGGCTTTTCAGGAATTGGGAGTAAAAAATTTTGAAGATATATATTCACAGAAAGAAGCTGATCCTCTTTTTCAGCGCCTGGAAGAAGGCAAATTAAATGAAGAAGAATTTTATAATGAATTTAAAAAGTTAACGTCTCTTCAATTAACAAACCAGCAAATAAAGGATGCCTGGAATATGCTGCTGGTTAATTATAGAAAGGAAGCATTAGATACACTTACAAATATTAAACATAAGTACAGCCTGTATTTACTAAGCAATACAAATATTATTCACCAGCAGGCATTTAATAAGATTTACGAAGAACAGATTGGCGCCGGATCTTTATCCCGTTACTTTGATAAAGCATATTATTCTCATGAAATCGGTTATAGAAAGCCGGATAAAGAAGCCTATGAATATGTTTTAAAAGAAAACAATTTACCTCCCTCTGAAACTTTATTTATTGATGATTCAATTCAGAATATTAAACCTGCTGAAGGTTTAGGTATACAAACTATTTTTTTAAAAGAAGGAATGACAATCGAAGACCTGGAATTATAACAGATACCTCTCACTCACAACTTACTACTCACAACTCACTGTTTTATCTCCTCGTAATCTATATAATCTTCTTTTTTTACAGACTGTTCAGTAGGTTTTGTAGTAGTGTTATTTTGTTGCTTATTAAAGGTATTCATTTGATCTTGCATTTTATTATGCATTTCTCCAAACTGCTTTTTTACCTTTTTTGTGGTATTATATATTGGTATGATGAAATCAAATATCAATTTATATAAAATGTAAAGCAAAAACAGTTCGCCTGCTAAACGTAAAATATTCATCCGGTAAAAATATTACTTTAATCAATTCTAACATTTATAAATCTTTTTTTAACTATAATTTGCTCTGGCAAAAAGAGAGAATAATTTGGAACGTAAATAGTATTTACCATATATTTGCAGCGGATAAAGAAATAGTGCAAGGGAACGGAATCGTTCCCTTCTTCTTTTTTCAAAACCGTAGAAACAGGATGATTTTGGATACTAAACAAAAAGCCATTGAAGATTTTCTAAATGCCCGGTTAAAAGACAGTGAAGATGTTTTTTTGGTAGAAGTAAAAGTAATCCCAGGTAATAACATAAAAGTTTTTTTAGATGCAGATAATGGGATAACAATTGAAAAATGCATCAAAATAAACCGGGCATTATATAAGCAGATTGAAGAGTCGGACTTGTTTCCTAATGGAGATTTTTCTTTGGAAGTTTCTTCGTCGGGAGTGGATGAGCCATTAAAGCTTCATCGCCAATATAAAAAAAATATAGGCAGAACAGTAGAGGTTACAATGAATGACGGAACAAAAAAAGAAGGAAAATTAGCGGAAGTAAATGATGAAGAAATAATCATTGAAGAAAAAGCAGGACAAGGCAAAAAAGCAGTTAGTAAAACAACAAACATTTTATTTAATCAGGTTAAGCACACAAAAGTGCTGGTAACTTTTTAAACTCCATATTGTATGGCAAGTATTAATTTAATTGATTCCTTCCAGGAATTTAAGGACGCTGAAAACATTGACAGGCCTACACTTATGAAAGTGATGGAAGATGTTTTTAAAACACTTATCCGTAAAAAATACGGGTCGGATGAAAACTTTGACGTTATTGTAAACGATCAGAAAGGTGACCTGGAAATTTTCAGGCGACGAACAATTGTAGATGATGATGATCTTTATAATACCCTTACTGAAATTGAATATAAAGATGCAATTAAGATAGAACCGGATTACCAGGTTGGAGAAGAATTATATGAGGAAGTTGATATTCAAAAAGAATTCGGACGACGGGCCATCTTAGCCGGAAAGCAAACACTGGCTAGCCGTATCAACGATCTTAAAAAGAATATTCTAATTAAGAAATATGAAGATCGTGTGGGTGATATTGTAAGTGGCGAAGTTTACCAGGTTTGGAAAAAAGAAATTTTATTGCTTGATGAAGAAGGCAACGAAATGATACTTCCAAAATCTGAGCAAATACCTTCGGATTATTTTAAAAAGGGTGAGAGTGTACGTGCGGTTGTAAAAAAAGTTGAATTAAAAAATAGCCAGGCAGTCATCATTGTATCAAGAACAGATACTTCATTTCTTGCTAAATTGTTAGAAATTGAAGTGCCTGAAATATTTGATGGATTGATAGTGATAAGAAAAATTGTGAGAGATCCGGGTGAAAGAGCAAAGGTTGCAGTTGAAAGCTTTGATGACAGGATAGACCCTGTAGGCGCCTGTGTAGGTATGAAGGGAAGCCGTATTCACGGAATAGTTCGTGAATTAAAGAATGAGAACATTGACGTTATAAACTGGACGAATAATCAGCAATTGTTAGTTCAGCGATCGTTAACGCCTGCTAAGATCACCAGCATGGATATTGATAATGAGACCAAACATGCCAATGTTTATTTAAAGCCCGACCAGGTTTCCTTGGCAATCGGGCGCCGTGGTGTTAACATAAAACTTGCCTGTGAATTAACAGGATTGGAGATCGATGTTTTCCGTGATAATGAAGGAGAAGCCGAAGAGTTCGATATAGATCTTGATGAATTCAGTGATGAGATTGAAACATGGATTATTGATGAATTAAAAAGAGTAGGTTGTGATACTGCAAGAAGTGTAATTGAGCTTACCAATGAAGAGTTAGAGCGCAGAACAGATCTTGAAAAAGAAACAATTGCGGAAGTTAAAAAAGTATTGAATGAAGAATTCAAAAAAGAATAATAGTATTGGGTTACCTAACAGTGAATAATAATATTTAGGACTAAAGAATAAGAATGTCAGAAGCAAATACACCACGGTTAATGGCGGCAGCCAAAGAATTTAATATAGGTAAAGACACCTTGATAGACTTTCTTGTGTCCAAAGGTTTTATCGGCGATGACCTAAAGCCAACTTCCAAAATAACGGAAGATATGTACCGTGTTTTGCAAACAGAATTTCAGCAGGATAAAGCAGCTAAACAAAAGGCTGAACAAATTGATCTGCCTAAAAACGCTATTACAGACTCAAAACGTAAAAGGGATGAAGAAGATCTTTCAATAAAGAAAAAGGAAGCAGCTAAGATCAAAGAAACTCCTCCTTCTTCTCCTGCAGAAGAAATTAAGGAGGATAAAAAAGAAACACCACAGCTCCAAACCCCACACCCCGAACCTCCTCAGCCAACTCCGGAGATAACTAAAATTGATGCTCCGGAAATTGAGCAACCAAAGGTTATTGATAAGATAGATCTCAGTACAATTGATTCTTCTACAAAACCAAAAAAGAAAAGTAAGGCTGAGGAAAAAAAGGAAACTGATAAACCAAAAGAAACTGCAAAAAAATCAAAAAAGAAAGAAGAGGAACCGGGAAATAAAATACAAGCAGTTAAACCCGAAGAAATAATTCCCGAACCTCAAAAAGATGAGGTACCGGTTATTGAAAATATAAAGGCCGAAAAATTAGAAGGTCCAAAGATCATGGGCAAAATTGAATTGCCCCTTCAGAATGAAACAAGGCCGATGGATGAAAAGCGAAAACGCAAACGCATCCCTGTTGATCAGAAAAAAGTTGGAAATGCCCC
>JAYVEA010000219.1:0-11652 GCA_043749085.1 Chitinophagales bacterium | reverse complement strand
TACGATCATTTATCATTTGATACGCTGTGCTGGATGCAAGAATAAAAAGAAAAATAAAAAATGTAAACAAAAGATGCATGCGAATATTATAATCTGCAGGATTCATGAATAGCTGAAACAATATCCATGTTTGAAAAATAAGCCATGTAAAAATCAGTAATGACACTACTGCATATTGCCAGTTTCTTTTTTTATAAATTAATTGTGGAATTAAAATAAAGGCATTAAAATAAAAAAAAGCGATCCATGATAAATCCATTACCATTGAAAAATAAAAATTCCTATTACCATGTACAGAATTTTTTGGAGGGGAACTGTTATAGGAAGGACGCAGTAAATAGGGAAGAGAGAATATTAGTATCCACGCTGCTGCATGCAGAAGTATAATCACCCATTTTTTAGAATACCATTGTTTCTTCATCTAAGCAAAATACCATCTTAATTACAGAAAAGTACTGGCTTTTAAAATTATTGCGACGAAAGGATAAATTTCATCTACTAAAACGAGTAGCTGAATGATATTTATTGATCAATTCTGATGATATTTACACAAAGATATAAATGGCCGATTGGCCATAACATCAAATAAAAAATCATGAAAAAACAATCCCTCCTTTTACTATTCACTTTAAACATTGTATTACCAATACTTGCCCAAAATAAAAAAGGTGCTGTAGCAAATTCAAATGATAAGTACCAGGTAAAAACTGTTAATGGTATTGCAGAGGGAGTTATTGAAAAAAGTGGTATTTATTCTTTTAAAGGAATTCCATTTGCAGCTCCACCAATTGGAGATTTAAGATGGAAAGAACCACAGGCAGCAAAGAATTGGAAAGGCGTACTTAAAGCAGACCATTTCGGTTTCCGCCCCATGCAAACAAATGTTTTTGGAGATATGAATTTTCGATCTGCTAATACAAGTGAAGATTGTCTTTACCTGAATGTGTGGACACCCTCTAAGAAAACCAAAAAACTTTTACCTGTGCTCGTATATTTTTACGGTGGGGGATTTGTGGCTGGCGATGGCTCTGAAAATCGCTATGACGGAGAAAGTATGGCTAAAAAAGGAATTGTTGCTCTTACAGTTAATTATAGGCTGGGGGTATTTGGATTTCTTGCGCATCCTGAACTTACAAAAGAATTACCTCATCATGCATCAGGAAATTATGGATTTCTGGATCAGGCTGCCGCTTTACAATGGGTTCAAAAAAATATTGCAGCATTTGGTGGGGATCCTAAAAAAGTAACTATTGCAGGCGAATCTGCCGGCTCTGCTTCTGTAAGCGCTTTAATGGCTTCGCCTTTATCAAAAAATTTAATTGCGGGTGCCATTGGAGAGAGCGGTTCCATATTGGGTACTTTATCAGCTGTTCCATTAAGTGAAGGAGAAGAAACCGGTGTTAGGTTTGCAAAAAGTATAGGTGCCAATTCTCTTGCAGATATGAGAGCAATGAATGCTGATAGCCTTTTAAAAGTATCTACTAAATTCGGCCTTTTTAATTTTCAGCGAACTATAGATGGTTATTTCTTTCCCAAAAGTCCCTATGTTATTTTTGAGACAGGCGAACAGGCACATGTACCTCTGTTAGTAGGTTGGAACAATGAAGAAATGACCTATCGAATGATAATGGGTGGAGATAAGCTAAACAAAGAAAACTTTGTAAAAGCCGTTCAAAAATTATATGGTGAAAAAGCAGATCAAATTTTAAAAGTGTATAATCCGGCTACAGATGAAGAGGTAGAACGGGTAGCTACTGATCTTGCCGGTGATCGGTTCATTGCGTATAGTACCTGGAAATGGGCCGATGCTCAAAGTAAAACCGGACAACCTGTTTACCGGTATTTATTTGAAAGAGCCCGTCCGGAAATGACTCCTGAAATGGGAGATGTAACACCAGGACTTGCCGGGGGTATACAAAAAGGAGGCAACAAAACTCCTCCGCCAAAAGGTGCTGTGCATTCTGCAGAAATAGAATATGCTATGGGAAATTTATCTACAAATAAAGTTTATGCATGGAAACCGGAAGATTATAAAGTGTCGCAAATTATGCAGGAATATTTTGCCAATTTTATTAAGAAGGGAAATCCTAACGGGGTTGGGTTAGCAACCTGGCCGGCAGTTAATAGTAGCAGTACTGTGCCTGTTATGCATATAAGTGTCAATTCACATATCGAACCCGAACAACATCGTGAACGCTACCTACTCATGGAACAAAATTCTAAAAAATAATATGGTAACTGTAGATCAGTAATTTATCTATAAGGTTATTTATGTAACATCACTTTACCAAAAGCTGCAAAGCCAACTGTGTTTGTAGTATCATGAATTGTATATGTTATTCTTTTTAAAAACAGCCAATCATTAATACCAATATCCTGTGTGGTTGTATTCATAAACTGTTCGTAAAAATCGGGCTTGTCATACATGTTCGGCACCCTTTTACCCCAAATTGCATTTACAACTTCTATTTTTATTTTTTTATCGGTTGGCTTGGTAGATGCTGCAATTATTAAAATAGTAACAATCAATAAAATAGTAATGATGGTTGTTATTTTTCGTTTCATTTTTTATTTCTTTTGATAAACCCTTACATAATCTATCAGCATCTGCTGGGGGAAAACTGAATCATCCACACCTTTTTGTCCGCCCCAGTTACCACCCACAGCGATATTTAAAATCATAAAAAAATCTTTATAATATGGCCATGCATTTGCACCAACTTTGGGATCATTATAAGTGAAATATTCTACGCTGTCAATTGACCATATTATTTGATCAGTTGTCCATTCAAGTGAATAAACATGAAAAGCATTGTCTGCGTCAGCCACCAATTTATTACCACCTTTCTGTTGTCCGTTAGCGCCGTTATATAAAAAATTATGAGCTGTTCCATAAATTACATTTTGGTTAAATCCAACTTCTTCCATTATATCAAGCTCCCCATCATCGGGCCAATGCAAGGGATCATTAGCAGAAAGTATCCAGATAGCGGGCCACATGCCTGTGCCCTTTGGCAATTTTGCTCTTATATCAAACTTGCCATATGTCCACTGGCTTTTACCTTTTGTAAGCAACCGGGCAGATGTATAATTTCTGCCACCAAAACTTTCTTTTCTTGCCTCAATAATTAAATTCCCGTTTACCACTCTTGCATTTTCGGGCCTTGCGCTTGTGTAATATTCCAATTCGCTATTTCCCCATCCATTTCCACCAACATCATAACCCCATTTAGTGTTGTCGGGTAATCCATCTTTATCAAATTCATCAGACCATACAAGCTGGTAAGTTTTAGCAACAGAAATGGGTACAGGAGTTGGAGCAGGATTAGTGTTTGTTGAAGTTGTTTTTTTACTGCAGCAGGACAAACAAAATATCATACTAAAAGAAAAAACGCCCAGGAAAATATTCTTCATAAAAATTAATTTAAATAGAAAAAATAAAATTAAACCCGTATATAAATTTTCTTCTTATTAAGCCACCAGCCAATGCACCAGCAAAACAGCATATAACAAACAGCAAATAATAAAGAGCCCATTGCACCCGGGGCAATTCCCTGGAAAAACATCGTATTTATTCTTTGATATAAATTTTCCTGGGGAGCAACACGTATCATATCAAGCGGTACTACCAGTAACTCAGATAACAGATAAATAAACAAAGGATTTTTACCGAATATAAGAAAAAAATTTGGCCATTTATACTGGTTCCAGTTTTTTATTTCTGTAATATAAATTAATGCAGATAAGATGATAAGATCAAGGCCGGTTGTTAGTAATACAAAAGAACTTGTCCATAGTTTTTTATTGATGGGAAAGATCATGTTCCAGCATAATGCTATAAAAATAAATAATGAACCAACAAGCAATATTCTGGCTAATGTATCATATCCTCTTCCATTTTTTTGAATAAATCTTCCTGCATAATATCCAATAATTACATTTACAATGGCAGGTATGGTACTTAGCAAACCTTCGGGGTCAAAAGGAATCCCTTCTCCATGATAAAGATGATTATTTCCCATTAAAAATTTATCAAGATACTCGCCTGCATTGCCTAACATGCTAAATGGTTGTGAAGCGTTTCCGAAAAGAAGCAGCAAAAACCAATATCCGGTTAATAATATAATACCAACAAGCACCACTTTTTTTGCAGATAAATAATGAATTAATAATGATGCAAAAAAGTAACACAATGCAATGCGTTGAAGCACTCCCAAAATACGCGTATTATGTAATGGTGCACTTGTAGCAAAACCTTCCGCATCCAACCTGAAAAAAGGAAACCAATACATTAAATAACCGAGTAAGAAAATGAGCAATGTTCTTTTAAAAATTTTTCTAAGAAATGCTGCATTACTTATTTGCCGGTATTTATCCAGCGAAAAACTCATTGCATTACCAACAGCAAATAAAAAAGAAGGAAAAACCAGATCAGTGGGTGTAAAGCCATGCCACACTGCATGCCTCAAAGGAGCAAATGGCTCTGCACCACTTCCCGCTGTATTAACAATGATCATAAAGCAAATCGTCATCCCTCTAAAAACATCCAGCGCCAGAAAGCGTTGTCTTTGTAAATTCATATTATCTATTTGTTTTTGAAATAAATTACAATTGTATCAAACCTGATTTAATATTTTTATCCTGCTCCCAGATACATAAAACCTGCTTTTCATTTACAAATTTTAATACAGGCAAACTTCCTGTACCAACTTCCAGCTCTTTACCACCAGGTAATAAACACATCACTTTCTCATTTTGCACCCATGCATAAACTTTTTTATCCCCGGCAGATGTTATAGTACAATTTTTACCTTCTCCAATTTCTTTTTCTTCTTTCCCCATTTCACATGCATAAATTTTATTGTTTCTTCGCCAAACTGTTTGTGCAATATTATTATCATCAATGGCTAATCCACCGCCATCCATAGGGCAACCATTTAATTTCCAGCTGCCTGTTCCTGATTTTTCTGCTGTACCAAATGTTGCACCTCCATCTGTAGATTTAATAACATACAGATCGCGGCTGCCGTTTACCCAATTTCTAAACATCACAAAAACATTATTTCCATTTATCGCTACAGAAGGTTTACAACATTCGCAAATATGACCATCAGGAGAGGTATATACCATAAAATTTTTAGACCATGTTTTACCACCATCTGATGATCTTGTTCCGTAGAGATTATTATGCTTTTCATTTCTAAGATCAAGCCAAACAGCAACAAGAGTCTTGTTTCCATCACTTCCTAAAGCAGTTAATCCCTCTTTGGCAATTGTATCAACATCATTCAGCCGGGAACCTTTCAGCCATTTACCTGATGCCTCTTTTTGCCATGAAAATATATTACCACTTTGGTCTGTTGCTATAATTACAACTGTGTTATTTGCAGCAGCAATTTGCGGCCCTCTCATTGCAAAAGAAAATAATTTGGTAATGGTATCAACTAAAACTGAAGAAGAAAAAGTTTTTCCTTCATCTGATGAATAACAATATAAAATACTGTCACCTTTTCCATACGTAAGATGAATAACATTTTTGCTATCTGAACACACATTTGGTATTTCACCCTGTGCAATTGTTTGAATAGCCGGTAAATTATCTTTCTTTTTTTCGTTACATGAAAAAAGTAAAAAAGAAATTAAGAATACTACAAACAGATTATTTTCTTTCATAGATTAAGGAATGCTATCAGTGATCTGTGAGTTAATAATTGAATTACCATCCGGAGTAAAAATTACAATCCCTTTTTTCTTTTGTAACACACTTGCTGAATCGTTATAAACAATATCTAAAGTATAACGAATAGGACGTTTAAAAGCTGAATCAGGCCAGCTTAATGTATCTTCTTTAAAAGAGATTATATCAAAAGACCGTGTTTTGCGAAGTTTAGTACTTATTTCGTTCTTAGCAATTATTTGTCTTTTATCTCTGTCGAAACGGTGATTTTCGCAGGAAAAAAATGTAAAAAGTAATACGCCGAAAAATATATTTTTTATCATAACATTATTTGTTAAATATAGAATACCAATTAATTTATTTTTGTCTCTTTCTCCCAGCCTGTTTCTTTTAATGCAGGGTCATTTTCTTTTTTAAGAAAATCTGCATTTGATAATGATTCCGCTTCCCATTCTAAAATCGCCTCATCAGGTACAATATCTACAGGAACTTTCCATGATGTAGAAGTTTCATTGTATGCTAAATTTGATTGAGAGCAATAACAGGAAATAATGGACCATCGCGGATGATCAGATAAATTTGCTTCAGATCTATGTAAAATGTTACTGTGAAAAATCAGTGCATCGCCGGCATCAAGCTCGCAATAAATTAACTCCATTGTTTTTAAAGCGTTATCTACCATTACCTTATCTGCACCAACCTGCTCACCTGCAAAACCATGATTAACCCTGCCCAATTTATGTGAACCTTTAATTACCTGCAGGCATCCATTTTCTTTTGTGGCGGGTGTTAATGCTACCATTATACTAATCAATTGATCAGGAAATATAAATTGATTTTTATACCAATAGCCATAGTCTTGGTGCCACTCCCAGGCCCCTCCAACTTTTGGCTCTTTCTGCATTAACTTGGAATGAAAATGACAAACGGGTGCATCGCTATCCAGCAAAGGAGCAATGGCATCTATTACTTTTTTGCTACGCGTTAAATAACCAAATACATCATTGCCAGGCGTAAACCATAAAGACAATTTTGTTTTTTTGCCTGTTTGATCATTTAGATCCAGTGCATTTTGTTTCATGGCATTATCCTGTAAGGCTACATTATATAATTTGTCAACTTCCGGCTTGCTGCAAAAATTTTTTATTACCAGGTAACCGTCTTTATGATATTGTTCAATTTGAGGTTGAGTTAATAGCATTGGCAATCGTTAAGAAACTAAAAAGAATTTAATTTGAATTAAATTTAGGCAAGTAAACCCAGTTGAAGAAAAATTTATTTTATTATCAATGGAAAATATAAAAATTGCAACCGCACAATTCGAACATAAAAGCAGTGACAAAAAATATAATTTAGCAATAATTGAAAAGCTGGCAGAGAAGGCTGCACAGCAGGGTGCTAAAGCAATTGCTTTTCATGAATGCTCAATTACAGGATACAGTTTTGCACGCCATTTATCAAAAGAGCAAATGCTTGATGTGGCGGAATATATACCTGGCGGAGAAAGCATACAAAGACTTGCAGAAATAGCAGGAAAATATAATGTTACTGTTTTAGCAGGACTATTTGAAAAAGATAAAGATGATAAATTGTATAAAGCATATGTATGCGTTGATAAAAACGGACTGGTTGCCAAACACAGGAAACTTCATCCCTTCATTAATCCTCATTTAACTCCCGGCGACAGTTATACCATTTTTGAAATAGAGGGTTGGAAATGTGGAATTCTAATTTGTTACGACAGCAATATTTTTGAAAATGTAAGAGCGACTAATTTATTAGGCGCTGATATTATTTTTATGCCACACGTTACTATGTGCACGCCTTCACCCCGGCCCGGTGCAGGCTTTGTTGACCCTGAATTATGGAAGAATAAGGAAAATGATCCAACCTCTTTACGACTTGAATTTGATGGAATGAAAGGCAGGAAATGGTTAATGAAGTGGTTGCCATCAAGAGCGTATGACAATGCTGCTTATATTGTTTTCAGCAACCCGATTGGTATGGATGATGATCAGCTAAAAAATGGTTGCTCTATGATCATTGATCCATTTGGGGATATCATTGCAGAATGCAGAACCCTTGGTGATGATGTTGTAACAGCCGTTTGTAATCCTGAAAAATTAATTGATGCCGGTGGATACAGGTATAAAAAAGCAAGAAGGCCTGAATTGTACGTAGACATTATAGGCAAACCGCACAAAGCAGAGCAGCACGTGATTTGGCTGGAGAAAGAACAGGATAATGAAAAGAAATAATGTTTACATCTTTTTGAAGCAATTATCTTTCTAAAACAAATCTTCTTTATATCTTCAAATTTAAAATAATCAGCATGAACAATTCACGACGTACTTTTTTAATAAACAGTTCTTTAGTTGTTGCGGGAACAATGGCTTTCGGAAATGAAGCTTTTGCTGCAAAAAAAAGAAAACAAATAGTGGGCATCCAGCTTTATTCTGTAAGGGATGATATGAAAAAAGACCCGCTGGGTACATTAAACCAGTTAGCAGCCATGGGCTACACTGATGTTGAACATGCCAATTATGTTAACAGGAAATTTTATGGTTATTCAGCAAAAGAATTTAGAAAAATTTTAGATGATCTTGGATTGAGAATGCCAAGTGGCCATACGGTTATGGGGCCTCAACACTGGATAAAAGAAAAGAATGATTTTGTAGATTCATGGAAAGAAACTGTGGAAGATGCAGCGATACTTGGTCAGCATTATGTGATCAGCCCATGGCTTGATCAGAGTTTAAGAAAAACATACGATGATGTTTTGAAGTACATGGAAGTGTTTAATAAAAGCGGTGAACTATGTAAAAAGTCCGGTATGAAATTCGGTTACCACAATCATGATTTCGAATTCAGCCAAAAATTAAATGGCATGACGCTCTATGATATTATTCTAAAAAATACTGACCCTGCACTAGTGATCCAGCAACTGGATACAGGTAATCTTTACAATGGCGGCGCTACAGCAGCAGACATAATAAAAAAATACCCCGGAAGATTTGAATCGCTGCATGTGAAAGATGAAATTAAATCAGCCAAAGGAAATGAAAAATATGAAAGCACTATTCTTGGTAAAGGAATAACTAATTTAAAAGAGAATTTACATTTTATAAAAAAAGCAGGCGGCGCTAAATATTTAATTATTGAACAGGAAGCTTACCAGGGGCTCACTCCAATAGCCTGTGCAAAAGAAGATTTGAGGATAATGAAGAGTTGGGGTTATTAAAATTAGTGGATCAAAAATAGTAAAGCCATTCATATTGAATGGCTTTACTATTAAATTAATTTAGAATTTATTTCTTACTTACCATTTTACTCTCCCATTTTTTACCATCAAAAATCTGGACGTAATATATATCTGGTGGCAGAGAAGAAATATCTATTTTAACTGAATTAATATTTTGAGAATAGACAAAACGCTTTTTTATAGCGCCTGTTTTATCTGTTACTTTAATTTCTTTTATATTGGTTTTTTTATCGGTAGATGATACTTGCAGATTACCGCTTGTGGGATTTCCTGTCCCCGCGGGGTTTTCATTGCAAAGCATGTGCGAAGCATGAAACCCCGATGCATATTGAAATTTTAATTTTCAGCAACTAATACTTCCATTCATACAAAGTTATTTTATTCATCGGGGTTTCACCGATAGTTCTATTCTAACTTGAAGCTTGTTTAGTAAAAACCCCGCTGGGACAAAAACTCCAATGGAATGTGCACAAGAAGATCTTATTATAATGAAAAGCTGGGGTTATTAATTTTTATCTGACTAAAACAAAAGCCATTCAAATTTGAATGGCTTTTGTTTATATTGAAAAAAAATTTCTTATCTCTTCCTATCTGCCCTATTCTTCAATTCTGAAATTGGTATTGTGATCAATCGACCCTTTGGCTCTTTTCCTTTATAAGTTACAACCCTTAGCATTGCTGCATCTTTAGGCATTGTGATGGGATCAATATATTTTGGTGAGAACCTGTCAGGAAAAGTATTGTCAACAGTGTAATAAATATCAAGCCCATTTACTTCAGTACTTAATTTTATCTGGAGTGTACTATCGGCAGTTTTACTAACAGCAAAAATAGGATCGTACATACTGGGCGAATATTTTATTTCCGCAGCATCAAATCTTTCAAATTGTTTCTCAACCCTGTTGGTAAAATCATTCCAGTTCTTTTTTTCTTTCGGTGACCATAGTGATTCAGAAATTGCAAATCCCCTTGGCCATGTCATATACTCAGCATGACGCATGTTATAGATCTGTTCGCTCCATAAATTTGCCTGGCCACCTTTTATATGTTTTGCATCTACACCCTCAGGCACAGGTTCAAACTGGTAAGCTTTATTTAAACGAAGCGTCGCATATATACGTGGCTCAACTATTGGATCACCCTGCATATAATCAAGGTACGCAAAAGTAGTAGGGCTCATCACTACATCATGTCCCATTTTAGCTGCTTTTATTCCGCCTTCCAATCCACGCCAACTCATTACAACTGCATTAGGAGCTAATCCTCCTTCCAGTATTTCATCCCAGCCCATAAATTTTTTTCCTTTCGATTCAACAATTTTTTCTAACCTTTTTTCAAAATAACTTTGCACTTCTTCCATTGTTTTCAATCCTTCTTTTTTCATCAAAGATTTTATGGCATCACTTTTCTCCCAATAATTCTTTGGACATTCATCACCTCCCATATGTATATATCCAAAAGGAAAAAGCTGTGCTACCTGGGTTAATACCTTATCCAGAAACTCATACACTTTCTCATTTGCAGGACACAACGTATTATCAAGAAGGGCTATAGGCGGTGCTCCATGTGACCAATCCATAAATGGCTCACCAGAACCCACCCCATATTTATCGGCCCCTACAGTACATGATAATTCAGGATAAGAAGCTACTGCTGCACGACTATGTCCAGGTACGTCAATTTCAGGTAAAATATTTACAAACCTTTCTTTAGCATATTGCACCAGCTCTTTAATATCCTGTTGGGTATAAAAACCTCCAAAGTTGCGTGGCTCATCTGGTGTAGGTGGAGTAAAGGTTCCGAAGTAACCAATTTTTTTTACATTCCATGCACCCACTTCTGTTAGCTTAGGCAAGCCCTTTATTTCAATGCGCCAGCCTTCATCATCAGTTAAATGCATGTGCAATAAATTAAATTTATACCGCACCATCTGGTCTATATAATCTTCTATATCTTTCTTACCAAAAAAGTGACGGGCAACATCAAACATAAGTCCACGCCAGCCAAAACGTGGATAATCTGTAATAGTAACTGCAGGTGCAGTCCAACTGATATTTTTTATTACCGTTTTACTTTCAATTTCGCTGGGCAATAATTGCAGAAGGGTTTGCATTCCATAAAATAGTCCTGCAGGTTTACTTGCCGTTATGTTTACAAGTGTAGGAGTAACATTTAATTTATAGCCTTCATCACCAAGCACTTTATCATTTGATAAAGAAAGCCTGATGCTGTTAGGTGCGTTTGAAAATGTGGAGACAGACCTGACAGGTACAGCATACCCGGTTACAGCAGATATTTTTTTATTAAGAAAACCGGCAACTCTTTTTGCATCAGCATCAGTTGCGGATACTTCTATAACACTGGCAGAACTCAAAGTGAAATTTCCTTTACCCATTTCCATTGAAACAGGTACCGGTATTATTGAGACTGTACGCTGAGGCTGACAATATCCGTTTAAAAAACTTGTAATTAGTAGAACAGCAATCGTAAATCGTTTCATGGTATATCGTTTAGGTAAAAATGATATTCAAAATTAAGAGATACAATTTTAATTGGAGTAAGAGATTATTAAGACTGCCTCTTTTCGGAAGTATTAAAATATATTTACAAATAATTCTAAAGTTATGTTTGTACATCATGTATTTTTTTGGCTGAAAGAAGATCTTACTGCAAATGATTTTCAAACTTTTGAAAATGGAGTTACAACCTTACC
>JAYVEA010000218.1:0-29478 GCA_043749085.1 Chitinophagales bacterium | reverse complement strand
TCCATCAAGAGCCTAAGCTTATCCGCATGTGCGTGTATACAATAAACTTAAATAAGAATAGAAAAGCGATGGCTGTTAAAGGCTCTGAAATCATCTGAAATTTTTTCTTCAATATTTATTATGCCCTTTGCTTTCCTGTGTTGTTCATCTAATGAGAGATAATATGTCCTTCCTAATTGATTAGCTTTTGCCCTATCTCCCTTTAAAAGAGATCTTTCATACGCTAGCTGCAATCTTTTAGTAAGTATTTTTTTAGCGATGAAGAAGGATATAACCAGGATAATTATTGCTGTAATAATGACGATCATGAAATTTTAAATATGAATTTAATTTAATTGGAGGTGTCTATAAATAAAAGTGCCATCACTGCATAGCAAACATACCTGTATATTAGAAGCTTTTATAGAGAACAATTTCTCTTTTTTACTAACAGGATATTTACATAGTAGTGGGTGAAAATACTTAGTGGTACAGCAATTGACAAACTAAATATTTTATTATGGACTCAAAAATATTTATTTATGTTGCCCTGGCGGCAGATATAGGAATCGCAATTACAAAATTTATTGCGGCGGCTGTAACAGGAAGTTCTGCAATGATCTCCGATACACGTGAATTGCCGCATTCACCCTGTTAATTGCCGTTTTTGCACAGCATACATTTAAAAAGGTTTTTAGATGTTTGCATTGTAAACCAATTTCTCATTAAATAAATTATAAAAAAATGGAAACGCAAAACAAAACAATCATTACTGTAGAAAGTACAGTTAATGCACCTGTTGAAAAGGTTTGGGAATATTGGACAAAGCCTGAGCACATCACTAAATGGAATAACGCTTCCGACGATTGGCATACGCCACGTGCAGAAAATGACCTGCGTGTTGGCGGCAGTTTTGTTTGCCGTATGGAAGCCAAAGATGGCAGTTTTGGTTTTGATTTTGGCGGCGCATACGATGCTGTAACAGATAATGAATATATAGAGTATACACTTGGTGATGGCAGAAAAGTAAAAATTACTTTCTCAGGTATGGGCGCTTCAACCAAAGTAGTAGAAAGTTTTGAAGCAGAAGACACAAATTCTGTTGAAATACAAAAAGGCGGCTGGCAGGCTATCCTGGACAATTTTAAAAAATACACAGAGAGTAATTAAACCGTGGCTTTTTATAATCAAGGTATTTTCTCTATACTTATTTAATTATTTTTGGAGTCAGGCCTGCATTCATTATGCAGAAAGAGATACCTAATGGAAGATAATACAACTACAAAACAAAAATTTACTTCCTACCAGGTTTTAGCAATTGTATTGCTGGCATTTACACAATTTACAGTAGTACTCGATTTTATGGTAATGTCTCCCCTGGGTGATATGCTAATGAAATCTATGGCGCTTACAACAAAACAATTTGGCTTTGCTGTATCCGCTTATGCTTTTAGTGCGGGCATTTCAGGTTTATTAACAGCGGGCTTTGCAGACAGGTTTGATCGTAAAAAATTGTTGTTGTTCTTTTATATCGGGTTTATAGCCGGCACATTATTTTGCGGGTTAGCTACTACCTATACCATGCTGATAGCAGCACGAATTCTTACCGGCTTATTTGGCGGCGTGATAGGTTCTATTTCCCTGGCAATTGTTGCTGATCTTTTTCCGTTGCAGCAACGTGGCAGGGCAATGGGTTTTATGCAAATGGGTTTTGGTGCAAGCCAGGTTTTAGGCATTCCTATAAGCCTCTACATTGCAAACCAATGGGGCTGGCAATCACCATTTATTATGATAGTGGTTTTGGCAACCGTTATTTGGTTAGCAGTAATGTTCAAACTACAGCCTGTTACAAAACACCTGGAATTACCAAGTGAACGCACTGCTTTTAAACATCTGTGGCATACCATCAGGCAGCGCAGTTACCGGATAGGATTTTTATCAACAGCGTTGTTATCGATTGGTGGTTTTATGATGATGCCATGGGGCAGTGCATTTTCCATAAATAATTTACATGTAACATATCATCAGCTTCCTTTTCTTTTTATGGTTGGCGGAATATCATCATTAATTATAATGCCTTTGGTGGGTAAGCTAAGTGACAAAATAGATAAGTTTAAGATATTTACCGGGGCAGCTTTATGGTTGCTGGTAGTTGTTGTAGTGTACACTAATCTATCACCGGTACCTTTTGCAATCGTTATTATGATGAATATCCTGATGATGATAGGAATAATGAGCAGGATGGTTCCTGCAATGGCACTTGTATCTGCATTGCCTCAAATGCAGGACCGTGGCGCATTCATGAGCATCAACTCATCTTTGCAACAAATTGCAGGAGGTGTAGCTGCAGGGGTAGGAGGGATGATCGTTGTGCAGGAAACAAAAACAAGTCCGTTGCTGCATTATGATACGCTTGGGTATGTGATCGTTGCAATTATAATCATAAATATTATTATGGTTTACAGGGTTAGCAAAATAATTAAATTAAGGCAACACCTTAATAAAGTATAGAGCTGTCTTAATAATTATTCAAAAAAAGTTTATGCAGTATATTTAGAAAAAGATTACAGAATTTAATTTATGTTATAAAATTAATCATCAAAAATAGCAATTTTATTATGCGTCCTTTTACCCGTAGAAAATTTCTGAAAACATCTTCAGTGTTATTGGCAACTTCATTTATTACAACCAATTTTGAAGTAAAAAAACACAAACCTCTTTTAGCTTTTTCAACACTTGGTTGCCCAGAATGGAGTTTTGAAAAAATTACAGACTTCGCGGTACTGCATGGTTATAAAGGGATCGAGTTACGGGGAATAAAACGTGAATTAGATCTTACAAAATGTAAAGAATTCAGTAAAGAAAATATATCCGCAACGCTTACAATAATGAAACAAAAAGGTCTGCATTTTGTTGACCTTGGATCTTCTGCCACCTTACATTTTTCTGATGCTGCAGTTAGACAAAAAAATTTAGATGAAGGAAGGCGTTTCATTGATCTTGCGCAGCAGATAAATTGCCCTTACATAAGGGTATTCCCAAACATCTTTCCCAAAGACCAGGATAAAAATGCAACAATGGATCTTATTGCAAAAGGTTTGTTGGAATTAGGGGATTATGCAAAGGGAAGCAATGTAATTGTATTAACAGAAACACATGGAGATCTTGTTAAAAGCGATGACATAAGAAAAGTTATGGAATTAGCGGAGCACAAACATGTAGGGCTGGTTTGGGATGTAGCCAATATGTGGACGATAACAAAAGAATCGCCTGCAGAAGTATATAAAAAGATAAAAAAATATATCCGTCACACGCATATTAAAGATGCGAAATTGGCAGATGGAAAAATACAATACACATTGTTAGGCCAGGGTGAAGTGCCTATATTTGAAGCGATAGATGCTTTATCAAAGGGAGGATACAAAGGTTATTACAGTTTTGAGTGGGAAAAATTATGGCATCCCGAAATTGCAGAACCCGAAATTGCATTTGCTGATTACGCCAAAGTTATGAAGCAGCATTATAAAAAGTAAATTGATTGCTTACTTAATAATCTTAAAAAAATTTCTATTTAAATATATGCCAGACTCGCTGTTAATAAACAATAAAGCAAGATCTCAAAACACGTTTGATGCAATTGTTGTTGGATCCGGAATCAGCGGTGGATGGGCTGCTAAAGAACTTTGTGAAAAAGGATTAAAAGTACTGTTGCTCGATCGCGGCCGTAATGTTGTTCATGGAGATTATCCCACTGCTACAAAAGATCCCTGGGATTTTAAACACCGGTTAAATTTATCTAAAGAAGATAAAGAAAGAAACTTTGTACAAAGCCGGCATTATTCCTTTCGTGAAGACAACAAACATTTTTACATCAACGATCAAAAAAATCCATACGACGAAACAAAGCGTTTTGATTGGATAAGAGGAGATATTGTTGGCGGACGATCTCTTTTATGGGCACGGGCATGCTACCGATGGAGCGATCTTTATTTTGAAGCAAATCTAAAAGATGGTATTGCAATAGATTGGCCGATACGGTATAAAGATATTGCGCCATGGTATGATTATGTAGAAACTTTTATTGGTGTAAGCGGCAATGCAGATAATATACCAAGCCTGCCGGATGGAAAGTTTCAACCTCCTTTCGAAATGAATTGCGCAGAGAAATTTTTTAAAGAAAAAATTGAAAGTAAATTTTTAACCCGTAAAGTGATAATGGGAAGAACAGCAAACCTTACTAAACCGGTTAAGGGAAGAGGACAGTGCCAGGCAAGAGATCTTTGTCATCGCGGTTGTCCATTCGGCGCTTATTTCAGCACCAACGCCAGTACTATGCCGGCAGCATTTGCTACAGGTAATTTAACAGTAAGACCTCATTCGTTAGTAAATAAAGTTATTTATGATGAACAAACACAAAGGGCAACAGGAGTAGAGATCATTGATACAGAAACTAAAAAGGTGCAGGAATTTTATTCACGAATTATTTTCCTGAATGCTTCCACAGTAGGCACTGCTTTCATTTTACTAAATTCTACTTCTTCAAGATTTCCAAATGGTTTGGGCAACGGTAGTGACCATGTTGGACGTAACCTTATGGATCACCATAAAGGTCTTACAATATCGGCCAATATAGATGGATTTGAAGATTCATATTACTATGGCCGCCGGCCAACTCCAATTTATATTCCACGCTTTAAAAATGTAACAGAAAAAACTGATGCATTCATCCGTGGATACCATTTTGGAGGAAGTGCTTTCAGAGCAAGGGGTTTAAGTGATGCGCCTATCGGGGCTGAATTAAAAGCGGCTATGAGTGAGGCAGGTGGATGGCAAATGAGTTTGTATGCTTTTGGTGAATGTCTTCCATACCAGGATAACAGGATCACTTTAAATCATAATAAAAAAGATCAATGGGGAAGGCCGTTAATCACAATTGATTGCGAATTTAAAGAGAATGAAAAAGCCATGCATAATGATATAGGGATTACGGCAAAAGAAATAATGGAAGCAGCAGGATTTAGAGACGTTGAGATTAAAGGGAAAATGTCTTTCCCTGGTAATGCCAATCACGAAATGGGTATTGCACGCATGGGCAAAGACCCAAAAACTTCTGTATTAAATCAATTTAACCAAATGCATGAAGTGGCTAATGTATTTATTACTGATGGTTCCTGTATGACATCATCAGGATGTCTGAATCCATCATTAACCTATATGGCACTTACTGCACGTGCCTGCGACTATGCGGTAAAAGAAATGAAGCGATTAAATCTTTAATAGAAAAACAACTGATGCATTTGATGAACTTGTGTACATTTAAATATTATAAACCAAACAATGATATTTTATGATAAAATATGTAATGATACTCCTGCTGTTGAATAGTACAATTGCCAATTCTCAAGTAACCGATAATAAATTAACAGCAGCAGAAGTTATTACTATTCATTCCAACATTTTAAATGAAGATCGAAAACTATACATTTATCGACCCGCAGAAAATGGTATTTATGCCCCTGTAGCATATCCAGTAATTTATTTACTGGATGGGGATGTACAAACAAAAATGGTTGCCGGTGAGGTTAGCTATCTTTCTGAAAGCTATCCCGTAATTCCAAAAATGATAGTGGTTGGCATCGGTAATTCTAACCGCACACGTGATCTCACACCAAGCCATTCACTCCTTGGATTTGATGGGAAGGAGGATACAAGTGTAAATGCCTTTGGAAAAAATAGCGGTGGCGGCGAGAAATTTTTGCAATTTATTCAGCAGGAAGTAATGCCTTATATTGAAGAAAGTTATCACCCTGCACCATATAAAATTTTTAGTGGCCATTCACTCGGTGGGTTATTGATGTTTTATAGCTTGCTCGCCCATCCTGATATGTTCAATGCTTACATTTCTATCAGCCCTTCTTTATTTTGGGATAAACAATGGACTTTACAACAAGCAGCCGTAAAGTGGAAGTCAGGAGGTTCCTTAAATAAGATTTTATTCTTTAGTGATGGGAGCGAAGGTGGTCAGTTTCATAAAGATGCAGTAAGTATGGATTCTTTATTAAAGAAAAATAAATTACAAAGCTTGAAATACAAATATGTTTATTATCCAGATGAATCACATATTTCTGAACCGGTAAAAGCATTTTATGATGGTATTCGTTTTGTTTATCCCGATTGGTACCCACCTCAAACAAATAATACAACACCATTAACTTATAATTATTTTGAAAAATATTACGATAGTCTTTCAAAACAATATGGATATACCATAAAGGTTCCTGAAGAGGCCATCAATAGTTATGGATACAACCTTATGCAAATGAATAAAATTGACGAAGCACTTTTATTTTTTAAAAATAATGTAGAGAATTACCCTCAGTCGTATAATACTTATGATAGTTATGGAGAAGCATTAATGGTAAAAGGTGATAAAGCAAATTCAATAATAAATTTCAAAAAATCTTTAAATCTAAATCCAAAAAATGATAACGCAAGGGAAAAATTAAAAATACTGCAACAATAAATTAGCCTGTTTTCATACATACAAATCTACTTCATGAACCAGATAAAAAATTTTATAATTATAACCACTGTTCAAATACTCTTTTATCTTTCAGCAACCGCACAAAAACAATTTAAAGCATTATTAATTCCAACAACCAATGGCTGGCATCATGAATCAGTGCATGCCGGGGTTTTAGCTATTCAACAATTAGGCGTTAAAAATTTTTTCGATGTAGTGTATTTTGATGATCCCAATTCATTTACAGATAAAAATCTTGCACAGTTCCAGGTGATAATTTTTTTAAACACCACAGGTAATATTTTAGACTCAGCGCAGAAAAAAGTAATGGAAAGATTTATCCGTTCCGGTAAAGGTTTTGTGGGCATTCACAGCGCATCAGACACAGAGTATGGATGGGATTGGTACACAAAGCTTGTTGGCAGAATGTTTTATATACATCCCGTAATTCAAACAGCAAAATTAAAAGTGCTCGATACTAAATTTCCGGGGCTGCAGGGCTTTGCAGACGGTAAATTATGGACAGATGAATTTTATCAATTTAGTAAGGAAAATGTTCCTGATCTGAATTATATTCTTGGGGTAGATGAAACAAGCTATAATCCAAAAGCAGATTGGGGCGCTAAAAAAGCCGAAGGAATGGGCCAGTTGCATCCACTTTCATGGTATCATAATTATGATGGGGGCCGGTCTTTTTATACAGCCCTTGGTCATCTTCCTGCTGTATTTAGTGATCCTGCTTTTCTTAATCATTTGTATGCAGGTATTCTTTGGGCTGCTACCGGTAAAAAATAAATTTGCTAACCTTGTAATCTTATAAGCCCTACGAATAAAAAAAATTATATGAAAAAAAAATTAGTAAGTATTGCATTTGTTTTGTTCCTGTTTTCTATACCTGATGCAAAAGCCGATTCATCTCCCATTGAAGGGCGATGGGATATTACTATAAACATGGCAGGCAAAGATATTCCTTCCTGGCTCGAAGTGAGGTACTCAGGAACTCACCATCTTGTTGGTGAGTATGTTGGCAGCGGGGGAAGTGCACGTCCAATTTCAAAAATTATTTTCAATGATGGAAAGATGAGTTTTACTATTCCTCCACAATGGGAAAAAGAAGACAATGATCTATCATTTGAAGCAACGCTGCAGGGAGATAATTTATCAGGCACTATGATCGCTGCCAATGGAAAAAGTTATAACTGGTCTGCAGTTCGTGCGCCTTCTCTTCGTCGTAAGGCATCACCCGTCTGGGGAAAACCTATTCGCTTATTTAATGGTGTTGATTTAAAGGGCTGGCATACGATGGGACAAAATCAATGGAAAGTGGAAGGTGGAATATTACGCAGTCCGCATTCAGGTTCCAATCTTATTACTGATGAAACTTTTACAGATTTTAAACTGCATGTGGAATTCCGTTATCCTAAGGAAAGCAACAGTGGCGTATATCTTAGGGGACGTTATGAAGTACAGATCGAAGATGATAATGGATCAGAACCTATTAAAAACGAATTTGGTGCTGTGTATGGATTTATCTCTCCAACTGAAATGGTTGCTAAAGGCGCAGGGGTGTGGCAATCATACGATATTACTTTAGTAGGCAGATTTGTGACAGTTATAGCTAATGGTAAAACTATAATTTGTAACCAGGAAATCCCGGGTATTACAGGTGGTGCATTAAACAGTAAAGAAGGTGAACCCGGACCAATATATTTCCAGGGTGATCATGGCCCGATCGATTTTCGCAATATCATTATTACGCCTGCTAAATAGCAATAGCTCCATTATTCATCTTACTATATTGGAATACTGATGAATGCCATTATATACCTTATGGGTGTTGCCGGTTCCGGAAAAACAACCATTGGAAAATTGCTGTCTTTAAAAACAGGAATTCCTTTTTTTGATGGGGATGATTTTCATTCGGTAGGCAATAAAGAAAAAATGAAAGCTGGCCAGCCACTTACTGATGAAGACAGGCATCAATGGTTACGTCAATTAAATTTACTGGCAATAGAGCAATCAAAATTGAATGGGGCCATCATAGCATGTTCTGCATTGAAACAAAAATACCGCACTATTCTTGCTCAGGATGTTACGCAACCACGGTGGATATTTTTACAGGGAACCTATGAAATAATTTATGATCGCATGAAACAAAGAGATCATTATATGCCCGTTCAGCTTTTACGATCACAATTCCAGGATCTGGAAATTCCCCCATCTGCATGCACTATTGATATTAAAAATGACCCGGAAAAAATTGTTGAAAATGTAATGAGATATCTAAATGAGTAGTAAAATAATATCTCAAAATAATTTATCCTATAACTGCATTTAATGTCATTACTCCTGCTAACCCGGCTAATGATACAATTGTTTCCATAACTGACCATGAACGCAATGTATCCTTAATTGATAAATTAAAATATTCTTTAAACATCCAAAAGCCGGAATCGTTTACATGAGAAAACATTAGGCTGCCTGCCCCGATGGATAGCACCATAAGGTTTACATTGATCGTTGTACCAATTATCATTGGTGCTATTATACCTGCAGCAGTTAATCCTGCAATAGTTGCTGAGCCTATACAAACCCGTATTACTGCAGCCAATAGCCAGCCCAATACCAACGGGTTGATTGAGAGTCCAAGCATTTGCCGGCCTATTTCGTTACTAACCCCGCTATCAGCAAAAACCTGCTTCAATGCACCGGCACCTGCAACTATCAATAATATAACAGCAATGTCTTTTACTGCATCACCATAAAAGATCATAACATTTTTAATTGATGTTCCCTGCATAATACCAAGGGAAACGGTGGCAAACAGTACTGAAATAAGCAACACAATTACAGGGTCGCCCCAAAATAAAAGCATGTTATCGGCTTTTTTTTCCGTGTGCAAAAAATACGGTAAAGCAGTAAGTATTATCAACAACATAGCCGGTAATAATGAAGTAATAAAACTGTTAGCTGCACCCGGCAATGATTCATCCGGTTTTATTTTTGGCTGAAATAACTGCAAGGGCTTTGAACGTATATTTTTTAATGTGCCCGCAAATACAGGCCCGGCAAGGATAATAGCAGGTATCGCTATTACAATACCATATAAAAGAACCGTACCAATGTTGGCATTAAGTTGAGCAGTAATAGCGGATGGTGAAGGATGGGGAGGTAAAAAACCATGCGTTACTGAGAGTGCTGCCAGCATAGGCAAAGCAGTATATACAGCAGGCATTCCTGTACGATAAACAACAGAGAAGATCAAAGGAACTAATAAAACAAAACCAACATTATAAAAAAGCGGGATACCTACGACAAAACCGGTTACCATCATACCCCAATTAAAATATTTTTTACCAAAGAGCTTTATAGATACATCTGATATTTTTTGAGCTGCACCACTTTCAGCTACAATTTTACCAAGCATTGCACCCAGGCAAATAATGATCACCAGTTCGCCCATTATATTTCCAATACCTGACTTTACTGAAGCTGTTAATTTCTCCAACGGAATGCCCAGCCACCATCCTGCCAGCAAAGAGACAATAATGAATGCAATAAAAGCATTGAATTTTGCCCATGCAATAAGCAGTATAAGTATGGTAAGACAAATAAGTACAATAACGATTGTCATTAGATGAAAATAATACAAATCAATGTAAGCAAAATAAAATCATGGAAAGTATTTGCTATGTTACCTGTGACAGCGTTGATCAATCTACCTGGTTGGCCCATCTTTAGTATTTTTCCTTTGGTATCATCTTTGCAAAAACTTTATTGTTAAACTTAAAACAATGAAAAAATTTACGTTGATTGCCTGCCTTACATCATGTGTTTTACTTTTTGATAATTGCGCACGCAATCCTGTTACAGGAAAAAGCCAGGTTGTATTAATGTCAGAAGCACAGGAATTAGCAATGGGTAAAGAAGCAGATCCGCAGATAATTGCACAATTTGGTTTATACCCTGATAAGTCATTGCAGGATTTTATTACCCAAAAAGGGAAACAGCTTGCTGCAATCTCTCATCGTCCTAACATTAATTATGAATTTCGGATTGTTGATTCAGATGTTTTAAATGCTTTTGCGATACCCGGCTATGTATATTTTACCCGCGGTATAATGGCACATTTTAATAATGAAGCACAATTTGCAGGTGTGTTGGGACATGAAACAGGACACATTACTGCACGCCATACAGTAACCCAGCAAAGAAATGCTTTGCTTGGCCAACTGGGCATTATTGCAGGAGTTGTTATTAATCCTAACCTTGCACAATTCGCACAAACAGCGTCGCAGGGATTAGGACTTTTATTTTTAAAATTTGGAAGAGATGCAGAGCGCCAGGCGGATGAACTGGGTGTAGAATATTCTTCAAAGCTTGGTTATGATGCAAAAGAAATGGCAAATTTTTTTATAACGCTTGAAAGAAAAGGAGAAGGGACAGGGGGTGGTAAATTACCGGAATTTTTATCAACTCACCCTGATCCCGGTAACAGGTATGTAACTGTAAATAAACTTGCAGCAGATTGGAAGCAAAAGCTTAACCTGACTAATCCAATAGTTAACCGTAACAGTTACCTGCAAAGAATTGAAGGTATTGTTTATGGTGAAGATCCAAGACAAGGCTTTTTGGAGAACAATATTTTTTATCATCCTGAACTTCGTTTTCAATTTCCGGTTCCGCAGGGATGGAATTATCAAAACACTCCACAACGTGTACAATTAGCCCCAAAAGACGGAAGAGCATTAATGATGATGATGCTTGCTCCCGGTAATGATTTACAGCAGGCTGCCAATGCTGTTGCGCAACAAAATAATCTGCAGGTATTGGAATCAAGACAGGTAAATGTAAATGGATTGCCTGCAATTGCAATGGTTGCCGATCCACAACAGGTACAGGGACAACAGCAGCAGCAACCTATAAGAACACTTTCCTATTTAATACAATATAATAATGCTATTTACCTTATACTTGGGGTTTCAGCAACAGCAGACTTTAATCAATTTGTTCCTTATTTTTCAAATACAATGGAAGGCTTCAAGCCACTTACTGATCAATCTAAAATTAATAAACAACCAGAACGCATAAGGATTAAAACAGTAAATAATAGCATTACACTTGAGCAGGCATTACGAAATTATTCAACTCCTGCTAACCGCTTAAATGAACTTGCTATTTTAAATGGAATGAAGCTCACAGACATTGTACCTGGAGGAACTATGATAAAGATCATTGGCCATTAATTTTTAAAAGGAGAATTATTTTGCTAATAGTCATACTCATGATGATCTTTCAGCAATCATTGCAATTAAAAGAGAAAAAAAGAGGCTTTCATTTAATTACACCAGATGTAGTACATGCGCTTCCTCAGATCAGTAAAATTAAAGAAGGCATTTGTCAAATTTTTATACAACATACTTCTGCATCATTAACCATTAATGAAAATGCAGACCCTACTGTAAGAAAAGACTTTGAAACATGGTTTAATAAAGCAGTTCCTGAAAATGTAAATTATGTACATGATACGGAAGGTTCGGATGATATGCCAGCACATATAAAAGCATCCTTGCTCAGCAGTTCTGTTACAATTCCTATCAATAATGGCAGATTAGCTTTAGGAACATGGCAGGGAGTTTATTTATGCGAGCATCGAAATCATGGAGGAGAAAGGAATATTATCATTACTGTCTGGGGTGAATAATTGCATAATTTATTATCTCCGATTATCAACTGATGATTACTTTTTTTGAAAATAAAATTATTAACCGATTATGCCATCTACGGTTATTTCTACAATGAGTTATGATGCTGCTATAGCTACCTTACGAATAATATTTGTTTCGGGTATGATATACGATTACAAAAATGTACCTGAAGAAGTTTATAATGCCCTGAAAACATCGGGCGCCAAAGGAATATACTTAAACCAGCACATTAAGGGCAAATATCCATTTGAAAAAATAAAGTGATTCAACCTTTAACTTCACAATCAATGAAATTCTTTTCTCTAACTGAAAAACACGGATCGCATAAATTTATATTTCTTATCAACAATATAACTTCTGTACTTTTACAAAAATTTATTTAGATGAAACTTTTTGTAGCAGGCTTACCTTACGATCTTGATGATGCAGAATTGGAAGAGATATTTGAAAAGTTTGGTACCATAACTTCTGCAAGGGTTGCTATTGACAGGGAAACCGGTAAAAGTAAAGGCTTTGGATTTGTAGAAATGGCAAATGATTCAGAAGCCAAAGAAGCCATTGAGAATTTAAAAGATATTTCGCTTGGTAAAAAACCTTTGGTGGTTACACAGGCAGAAGAACGCAGTGCACCAAAGCCACCTAACAGGGGCGGGGGCTATCGCGGCAGATAACAACTTTCTTTTAAAATTAATTGTACATGGAAATTTTTAATGTACTTCGTCAGCCATGGCCATTTTATGTTGCAGGGCCAATAATAGGTTTGTCAGTTCCGGTGCTACTCTTGACAGGTAATAAATTGCTTGGTATTTCGGGTACACTTCGTCAGGTATGTGCTATGTGTTTTCCTGCAAACATTCCATTTTTAAAATACAACTGGAAAGACCAGCTATGGAATTTATTTTTTGCAGCAGGCCTTTTGCTGGGTGGTTTTATTGGAGGCATTTTACTAAAGCCTGTAAATAAACCACCGATCTCAGATGCTACAATAAAAGATCTGCAATCAATGGGTATTACTTATGATCAAGATCTTTTACCGGCTGAAATTTTTAGCTGGGCGCATTTACTTACCTGGCAAAATTTATTGATCGTTATTGGCGGTGGTTTTTTAGTTGGCTTTGGAACCCGCTATGCAGGCGGATGTACAAGTGGGCATGGAATTGCAGGGCTGTCTACATTTCAATGGCCATCGTTAGTTGCTGTTATATTATTTTTCGCCAGCGGAATTTTAACCGCTAATTTTCTGTTACCCTTACTGCTTAAATAATGAGAAACTTTTTATTTTTTTTGACAGGAACTTTATTTGGTATCACACTGCTTAAAGCAGATGCAATTTCATGGTACCGCATGCAGGAAATGTTTCGCTTCCAGGGTTTCCAGATGTTTGGAATTTTTATGACAGCAATACCAACGGCAGCTATAAGCATTTTTCTTTTAAAAAAATTTAAAGTAAAAACTTTAGATGGAGAACTGATACAAATACAAAAAAAGGAATTTAACTGGGGATATGTGTATGGTTCTTTATTATTTGGAGTAGGCTGGGGACTTACCGGTGCTTGTCCCGGCCCAATTTATGTACAAATAGGCAGCGGACTTACAATTGCAATTATAACTTTAATAAGTGCGCTTGCAGGCACATGGGTATACAGTTACCTGAAACCAAAATTGCCGCATTAATATATTTCAGAATTAATTACTATTACTCCACCAACCCATCTTTCTTCCATTGCACAAATACATTAATCGCAGAATCAGATAATTTAGGATGCTTAAAAGGCATAAATCCCTTTTCACCTGGGTTCTTTTGTATACGGTTGATAATAGAATCAATATTTGCTGTTACAGCAAGATAAGTATTCAATGGTTTTTTATTCCCTTTAGGAGGAAAATGACAAGGCGAACAGTTAGCCGCTACAAGAGATTGCACATTGGCAGTATATGTGAGTTTTTCGGGTTGTTTTTTAGCAGCATTTTTTGATGAAGAACAAAATTGCAGAACAAACGGAGCCATCAGTAAAAGGATCATACATAATTTTTTCATGTAATTGTATTTGTTGGTTAATTAGTTGAAAAGATATTACTTTTTAATGTCCATATCAGAATTTATAAACAATTTATTATGAGCGGTAGAAATGGTTTGATTTTTGACATTTACAATATATGTTGATCACTATTATCCTGATAACATTTATTTCTATTATCATTCTTATGATCGGGTTTTTTGAAATAAGAATTCCCTACCTGTTTGATGATTTGTTTGCCACATTTAATTCATCGCATAAAAAACTTAAAAAGCATACAAGAAAAATGTTGCGAAAAAGAATGTGGAATAATCAAATGCATAAAGGCTTTGTGAAACTGCCAACATAATTTTGTAAAGTTGCAGATAACATTTATTTCTCTAAAACTTTTATAAGGCACATCTTTTGTTATGTTCTCATACATGAGATATTTATATTTTACAGCACTCATCTTATTTAGCGCATGTAATACAGGCGGGCAAAAACAAACTACACAATCTTCAGTAACAGATAGCGGAAAAGTAATTGTAAGAACCGATACCATTTATGTTACAAGAAATGCTGACATTACTCCCGCCAATTCATACAGTGACCTTTTTTTAGATAGTACAGCACTGGAACAATTCATTCAATTAAAAAAATTATCCGGTGAAGATGCAATAAGCTTTCGTAGCTTTTACAATTACCGTAATCTCCAGTTTGCATGGTTCACTTCTTTAGGGTTTACTGAACAGGCAAAAGGTTTCTGGAATTTACAGGACAAATATGGAGACAAAGCAGATAAAGCATTACATAACAGGATGGACACCTTACTTAACATGGATACACTGGTCATCAGCAGGTTTGATACGTCAATATTAAATACAGAATTTGCTTTAACCAATGCTTATTTACAATTTTATAAAAACAACCGAAGCAAAACTTTATTTGCTAAACTCTCTCCTGAAAAAGCAATACCTGTAAAAAAGCTGGATGCAGTTTTATTAGCCGATACAATGTTACTACAGCGAATAGATTCAGCAGGCAGTAACAAAGCATCTTCCCAATATCTTCTTTTAAAACAAAAACTGCAGTTGTATAATTCAATTGCTAAAAAAGGTGGATGGCGTACAATCATCTTTTCTGCAAAACAAATTAAGAAGGGAACTTCTTCGCCAACCATTGCTTTAATTAAAAACAGGTTGCAGTTAACCGGCGATATGAATGGAAATGATACCAGTAAAATATTGAATGATTCACTGGTAACTGCAATAAAAAATTACCAGCAGCATAACGGCATGAAAGCAACAGGTATAATCACTGATACACTTATAAAATCGCTGAATGTACCCGTTGATAAGCGGATACAGCAAATAATAATTAATCTTAACCGCATGCAATGGATGCCGGCAATGCAGGATGCAAATTATATTAACGTCAATATCCCGGAATTTATGCTTTACACTTTTGAGAACAATACAAAAGCTTTTGAGATGCCCGTTGTAGTAGGTAAGGAGGGAACCAATACAACAATGTTTAATGGCAGTCTTAATCAAATTGTTTTCAGCCCATACTGGAATATCCCGGCAAGCATTGTAAAGAACGAGATACTGCCAAAGTTAAAAAGCGATCCAAATTATCTCAAATCGAAACACATGGAAATAATTGGTAAGAATGATACACTGCCAACTATCAGGCAATTACCGGGACAGGATAATGCATTGGGCAAGGTGAAATTTTTATTCCCCAACAGGTATGATATTTACTTTCACGATACATATGCAAAAGATATTTTTAAGAAAGATATACGGGCAGTGAGCCATGGATGCATAAGGTTGGCAGATGCAGAAAAAATGGCTAACTATCTTTTACGAAACAATAGTGCATGGACACCTGAAAAAATTCATGCTGCCATGAACAGCGGGAAAGAACAATATGTAAAAGTAAATCCTGCTATGGCTGTAACTATCACGTATTATACAGCGTGGGTTGATGAAACAGGGCAACTAAATTTTAGAGATGATGTGTATGGCAATGATAAAAAAATATCGCAAATGATGTTTGGGAATTATGTTTTATCGACAACATTGCAGGCAAAGGATTCATTACAAAAAAAGTAATTTATTTGGGGCTAAGGTTATTCATTCAACATTGCCTACAGGAAATATTACTGTGTATTCCATTTAAAATTCTTTATTCCTAAATAAGAAAAAACAACTGCATAGCCAATGGTTGCTAATAATGCAAGCGATGTTTCATTGCTCCAGTTAGATGGCTGCATACTTGCTGCCAGTATAGTTTTTACAGTTCCATATGGAGACCATCTGATAATTTTTTGAAACTCTATACCCAAAACTCCTAAGTCGCCAAACATTCCTACCATTATAAATACAAAATACACAAGTCGTGTAGTTGAGTTTACGGTTTCTGCATTTTTTACAAGTCCAACAATCATCTGGCCAAGCCCAAGATATAAAGCGCCACCCACCAAAGCAGTTAAATAAGTAAGTACATACCCTGCAGGTGAAAGATAAACTTTATCATATTCGCTGCCTACAATAAATACAAAAGTGGTAACCAGTAATATCATAAGCAATTGTACAAGTAAACGACTAACCATGATAGACCATGTAGGGACGGGTGTTACTCTTAAACGTTGAAATACTCCTTTATCACGATCACGGGCAATTGCATTACTGTAGCCCATCAACCCAATAGCAGTAAGCCCGATTGTAATGCATGTAGAAAGAGCGAATGCACCTCCCAACTTTGCAATTAATCCCTTCCATGAAATAAGAATTATTACAGGTACTAAAAGTAAAAGCACTACAGAACGCCGGTTGCGCCATTGTGTTTTTAAATCGGCACGAAGCAGTGATACTAAAGCTGCTGAAGTTTTTGGTATAACAGTTTCCATTTTATTTTTATTTAATTATGCCCGAACAGTACGTCCGGTAAGCCCGATGAATACATCTTCCAAAGTTATTTTTCCTTTTCTCGATGCGCTGATAACATTCGGATCATTTCGGTGCGTATCAATTAAGGCTTGCGGTATATCAATGGCAATAACATTTCCATGATCCATGATCGCAATACGATCGCAGACAGCTTCTGCTTCTTCCATTGAATGGGTGGTTAATAAAATGCCATGACCTTTTTCACGCATTCCCTCTATCCGTTCCCAAAGCTGTCGTCGTGACTGAGGATCTAACCCGCTGGTAGGTTCATCCATTAAAACAAGAACAGGATCGTGAATGGTTGCAATAACAAGTGATACACGCTGCTGTTGCCCACCCGACAGTTCTTTAAATTTTTTTGTTGATGATCCTTCCAGTTTAATTTCTTCTAAAACATTTTGCAATTTTCCCCTTGTAAGATCAACGCAATATATGCCGGCATATAATTTAATTATTTCTGAAACTGTAAGTTCAGGTTGAAAGCTTGTTGACTGCAACTGAACGCCCATATTGGCTTTGGCATGTAATGGCTTTTCTTTTGTATTAAAGCCTGCAATAGTAATTTTTCCTGATTGTGGTTTTACTAATCCTTCAACAGCACTTAAGGTGCTTGTTTTACCGGCGCCATTGGGGCCGAGGAAACCAAATATTTCTCCTGCCTTTACATCAAAAGAAATATTTTTTACTGCATTAAAGGAACCGTAGGAAACAGAGAGATCTTCTACCTGTAAAATAGAAGAGCCGGGTTGAGTATTCATCAATTTTTATTTAGCAATTATGGTTTTGATTGCCAAATATAAACAAATGCTATTTCAACTTGTTTAAATTAACTGTTGTAGCAGATGTTTGGTATGAGAGGTTATTTGCAGCAATCTTTCTTTCCTGTATCAAAGACGCAGGGCGTGCAGGCGCTGTTCTATTGGATGAATTACAATTACCCAATGCCCAATAAATAAGAAAGAAAATAAGAATAGTGCTAAAGCATCCGCCGCCTAATTTTTTTGCGCCATAGCCGGCAATTATTGTTCTCAGGAAGTTATTCATTGTAAATATTTTACAATTAGATATTAAATATTGTGCCAAAAATTATAGCACAATTCTTACTGAAAATATATATAAAAGAAAAAATAGAGATACTTATTTTTCTATTCTTAAAGAACGATCACGCTATTACTGCCGCCGAATTCATTGGGATGTTGAGCGTCTGCTTCAGGATCATTAAGCCATTCAGATTCGTTGACAAGGTATTTAAACTCATGTCGTGTATCTTTAGGCAATGAAATATCGCAGGTAAAAGTTCCATCTTTTTTTCTTGTCATTGTTATAGAGTTTGTCCAATCACTATTTAACCCTAATACCTGTACTGTATTCGCATTTTCAACAGCATATGTAAATTTTACTTTACAATAATCTTTGGTCTTAAAATATTTTTTCTGTACCATTTTGTTTTCTTGAATGTTATTATCACTTTATACAATTTAAATTAAAAGGTAACCCGCATGCTAGTAATGCGCCTTCCTGTTACGGGTATTTTATTCATAACTAAATTAAACAGTGTAATTTTTCATAATAAAATCAGGAACCAATTGAAAGCTGCATCTATCAGTGAAATAAAACAGCAACTAACTAATGCGTCTCAAAAGGACTTATTAGAATTATGCCTCAGGCTTATTAAATATAAAAAAGAAAATAAAGAATTGCTTACCTACCTTTTATTTGAAGCACATGATGTTTCTTCTTATATTCAAAATATAAAAAATGAAATAGATGAACAGTTCACACAGATAAACCATTCTAATTTATATTTTGTAAAAAAGAGCCTTCGCAAAATTTTAAAAACCACCAACAGGTATATCAAATACACAGCATCAAAGGAAGCGGAAACAGAGCTGCTTATTTATTTCTGCAATAAAATCAAAACTTCAGGTATAAAAATAAATAAAAGCACAGCGCTCACAAATCTTTACAACAATCAAATAAAAAAAATAAGAGCTGTTGTAGAAACACTTCATGAAGATCTGCAGCACGATTATAATAAACAAATTGAGCAATTACATAATAATTGAATGAATTATTTAATGCCGGTATGCGAATTAATGCCGCTTGTATTGGTAAAATCCTCTTTCGTGGAACATTTTTAAATCCCGTTTCTTTCCTTAGTACGTTTGCCCTCGAAATAAATTATGGACCAAAACTTTTTTATGAGAACATTTATCACAGTAATACTTGCCGGACTTTATTCAATTTCTGCTAATGCGCAGCAGGTAACCGGTATTATCAAAGATTCAGATGGTAAAAGTTTAAATGGTGCTACAATCACTCTTCTCAGAGATTCTGTTGTTATAAAACTTGGTGTAACAAATGCATCGGGTCTATATACTTTTGCTGCTGTTAAACAGGGAACCTACAGAATTAAATCTTCGTTCATTGGTTATAAGAATGCAGTATCTGCGCCATTCACGGTTGCCAATGATGACGTAAAGATCCCTGATCAGCAATTAACCAAGTTAGGAGGACAATTAAAAGAAGTTGCAATTAATTCTCAAAAACCTATTGTAGAAGTAAGAGCAGATAAAATGATAGTAAATGTAGAAGGAACGATTAATTCAGTGGGTTCAGATGCCCTGGAATTGCTCCGCAGATCTCCCGGTGTAACTGTAGATAAGGATGATAATCTTAGCCTGAGTGGCAAAAACGGAGTGCAGGTTTACATTGATGGACGACCAACACCATTATCAGGAACTGACCTTGCTACTTATTTAAAGTCTATTCAATCATCCAACATAGAAGCGATTGAGCTTATTACAAATCCATCTGCTAAATATGAAGCTGCAGGTAACGCCGGTATCATTAATATCCGTTTAAAAAAGAATAAATCATTTGGAACAAACGGTTCAGTAAATCTAGGATGGAACCAGGGTATTACGCCAAAATATAATGCCGGTTTCTCATTAAATTATAGAAATAAGAACATGAATATTTTTGGAAACTATAACTACAATAAAAGCAGCATCGAAGCTACAATAAACCTACACCGCGTTGTATTAGATACTTTATTTGAGCAAAACGGAACTTTTCATATAAAGAATCAAAGCCATAATTTTAAAGGAGGCGTAGATTATTTTATTAATAAGAAAAGTACCCTGGGATTTATAGTGAATGGAACTTTTGCTGATCCTGAATTTAATAATTATAGTCATACACCTATCTCATATGTTCCTACAAATACTGTAAACCGCATACTTGTTGCAAACAATACAAATTCCTTAAAAAGGCATAATGTAAATGTAAATCTCAATTATAGTTATATTAATCCTGATGGAAGAAACTTAACCATCAATGCTGATCATGGAACTTATAATTTAAACAGTGATCAGTATCAACCTAATTTTTATTATGATCAAACGGGTCAAAATATTATCAATAGTGTGATATATCAAATGATTGCGCCAACTGATATAAGTATCAATTCGGTAAAGGTTGACTGGGAGCAAAATTTTAAAAAAGGCAAATTAGGCTTTGGAGGAAAAACAGCTTTTATAAATTCAGAAAATGATTTCCAGAGATATAATGTTAGCAGTACTACCGGTATAAAAGATCTTGATAAGGATAGAAGTAATCATTTTACTTATAAAGAAAACATTAATGCAGGTTATGTAAACTATAACCGTGCGTTTAAAGGTATAATAGTACAGGCCGGGGTACGTGTGGAAAATACAGTGACCGACGGCACTTCCAATGGTTTAAAAAATACATCCGGAGGTTATGTAAAATATGATTCAACTTTTAAAAGAGATTACACAGATGTGTTTCCGAGCGCTGCTGTTACATTTAATAAAAAACCGAAGAGCCAGTTTAGTTTTACCTATAGCAGGGCGGATAGACAGGCCTGCCTACCAGGATCTGAATCCTTTTGAGTTTAAGCTGGATGAATACACATTCATGAAAGGAAATATTAATCTTCGTCCGCAATACACTAACAGCTTTGGAATAACACATACTTATAAATACAAATTAAACTCAACATTAAATTACAGCCATGTAAAAGATATGTTTGTTCAATTACCTGATACTACTGAAGGAACCAAAGCATTTTTATCTAAAAGAAATTTAGCTACCCAGGATATTGTAAGCCTCAATATTACATACCCATTCCAGTATAAAGCATACAGTTTATTTACAAGTCTTAATGCAAATTATTCCCACTACACTGCAAACTTTGGTGTCGGCCGTACTATTGATCTAAATGCTCTTGGTTCAACATTGTTTATGCAAAACAGTTTAAAGTTTGCCAAAACATGGACGGCAGAATTATCGGGCTTTTATAATTCTCCAAGCATTTACCAGGGAACATTTAAAGCTAAAGCAATATGGGCTATAGATGGTGGTTTACAAAAGCAGGTAATGAAAGGAAAGGGAACTGTTAAGGCATCTGTAAGTGATATATTTCATACTTTGAAATTCAGGGGCACTACACAATTTGCAGGACAAAATGGTTCTTTCACTCAACAGAGCGAAAGCCGGCAATTCAAATTAAATTTTGTATATCGTTTTGGAAGCAACCAGGTAAAGGCCGCCCGCCAACGAACTCTTGGTTCTGAAGATGAGAATAAAAGAACTCAGCAATCAGGTGGTTTAGGACCTCAATAATATTTAATTCAATGAGAAAGACCCGAAGATCCACTGCCTTCGTCTTCTTTTCATTTTTAGAAATTTTTGTTGTTGATTTTTGGCAAAGAATAAAATGATACAATAATATTATAGTAACGAACTTATATTTGCATTATAAAATATTATCACCATGTCATTAACCAATCAAAATAACCAAAAAGGTAAGGGCGCAAATAAAAATCATCCTGAAAAATTTCGGGACCAGAACTCTAAGTTTATAGGTAAGCCTGTTAAAGGTGCCGGCTTTTCTAAAAAGCCAGTTAAAACCGGTGGTACACGCGGTAGCTAATTTATTTGAGTATAAATTATATTATAGAAAGAAAACTACTTAATATTTTCTATATTTTTTCTGTTATCCTTAAAATTATTTTAAGGAAAGGATCGTGCAGATAAAGAAAATCAAAGAATAATCACTAATTCAACAAAATTGCGATAGTACTTATTTGTAAGTAAAATTACGGTATTGCATTTCTGCGGAAACCACTCTATGTTTGTAGAAATAATTGATGACTCATTACCTCGACATCTTTTATTTATCCAACAAGTCCAGATATTTTGTGAAAACCTGCCCAAGTTACATTTAACTGTAGCAAAGCATAAAAAGATTTTAAACCAAAACCACAAAGAATGACATGTATTTTTACTACTACACTTGTTTCACTTATATCTTCCCTAATTATTACATTTTATATATTTCCAACTCAATTTAAAACGAGAGATATAGTATTTATAACTATAAAACATTAAATCTAATTAATTGACCCTTAGCTTATATCATAAAATAATTAAAATATTAAATTAATAATTATGAATAAAAATTTACTCCGAATTCTTCTCATCTCCACAATTGTTTTAATAAGCTCATCTGGTTTAATAGCTCAAAAACGTATTATAAATGTTACAGACTTTATAGTAAGTGCAAAAGAGCACAAAGTAATTATAGACTGGAAAACTGACGGTGCAACACCAACTAATTATTTTGCAGTTCAAAAAAGTACTGATGGCATTAATTTTAAAACTGTTGCATTAGTGTTAGGACCTGATCCAAAACAAAAAGATGGTGATTATTATGCCTTTTCTGATAAATATATACCTAAAACAGCTAAGCCGTTTTATTACAGACTAGTACATATTGATATTGATGGAAATGAACAAATAACCGAAGCTAAACTTTTAGCTAAATCATAAATTAAGCATCCAACTGAAAATATATTCAGCACAGATAAACTCGTTTTCTTTGGGGGTTACAGAACCAGAATTTTAAGGTTCTTAACAAAATGCCGCATTTCTATGCGGCTTTTTTAAAATAAACCATAGCCTGTAATAACCCTTTAAAGCAGCGTATATGGTGATTTTGTTATCTAATTTAAGGCGGTTTTTTAGTATATTGCATACCCGCATTACTACACTTAGTTACATGAAATTTATTTTATCGGTACTTACTTCTTTAACTATATTTTTTTCAGTTAAGGCGCAGGATTTTTCTAATAAGGGTAAAGATTTTTGGGTAGGGTATGGTTCTCATGTAAATATGTATAGCGGTAATGGAGGCGATGTTAATGGTGGTGGTACCCAGGAAATGGTTTTATATTTTACTTCAGATGTTGCAGCTACAGTAATCATAACAATACCTTTAACAGGATGGACACGAACTTATTTAATTGCGCCAAACACTGTTGTAGAAAGCCAGGCCATTCCCAAAACTGGTGCAGATGATGTACGCTTAAGAACTGAAGGCAAATTTGCCAAAAAAAGTATTCACATAACCAGCGATAAACCGATTGTTGCTTACGCACATATTTATAATTCTGCTGTCTCAGGCGCTACATTACTTTTTCCCACCAATACATTGGGTAAAGAATATTATTCGCTTAATTATAAGCAAACATCAAACAATCAATATTCATATCCATATTGTTTTGCCATAGCTACAGAAGACAGTACTATCATAGAAGTTACTCCAACAGCAGCTACGCAGACTCATACAGCAAATGTTACTTTCAGAGATACCTTAATGGCAGGGGATGTTTTAAACTTAATGGGTCAACTTACCGGTTTAACAGGTGTTGATCTTACGGGGACAAAAATTAAGTCCGTCGCTTCATTTACCGGACAATGCAAAAAAATTGCAGTATTCTCTGGTTCGGGAAAGCTTAATATCACTTGTCCAAGCGGAACAGGAGGATCTGCCGATAATTATATTCAGCAGGTTTTCCCATCAACTGCATGGGGACAAAAATATTTTACTGCCCCTACTAAAGGCTTACCCAACAATTATTTTAGAGTTTTAGTTAAAGATCCGTCATCAGTAGTAAAATTAAATGGTATTGTACAAAGCGGGTTGACAAATAATTTTTACTATGATCTGCCGATTACAAATGCACCGAGTTTAATTGAAGCAGATAAGCCTGTATTAGTTGCTCAATATATTACTACGACAGGTTCATGCGGTAACGCTAATGGAGGAAGAGGAGACCCGGAAATGATATACATAAGCCCTATAGAACAAACAATTGATAAAATAACTTTAAATTCTACTTCTCATTTTGCTATAGTTGAGCATTACATTAATATAATAATGAAAACCAGTGCTACGTCAACTTTTAGAATTGATGGTGTAGTTCCGGCAAGTTCTTTTGTGCCATATTCACAGGACCCAACTTATTCATATACCCAAATAACTGTATCAGCAGGTTCACATACTATACAGGCAGATTCAGGCTTTAATGCTATTGCATATGGTTACGGAAGCCCTGAATCATATGGTTATAATGCCGGTACTAATATCAAAGACCTATACAATTTTATCACACCTATTAATTCTTTAAATATTTCCAATCAAACAACTGCATGTGCAGGTACACCTTTTTCTTTTTCCATAACATATCCTTATCAGCCCACATCTTTGTATTGGGATTTTCATGGTTTTCAATCTCCCAATGTTACTGTTCCGAGTCCTGTTTATGATACTACTTATTTTATTAATGGGAAACAGATATGGCGATATGTACTACCAACTCCGTATACTTATAATACTTCAGGCAATTACCCGGTAAGCATTACAGCAGGCACTTCAGGCTCTGACGGGTGTGGAAATCTACAAACAAGAGACGATACTTTATATGTCTTCAATCCCCCAACAACTGATTTTACATGGACACATTCAGGTTGTGCAACAGATTCTGTTTCCTTTAAAGATAATACTAACTATATTACAGGTACATTTTCTTATAAATGGTATTGGGATTTTGGTGATGGGTCAACCGCCTTTGTAAGAAATCCAAAACATAAATACCTGGCTCCCGGAATCTACACCGTACGTTTTACGATTATCAGTAACGTTGGTTGTTTAAGCGATACAGCCTCTAAACAAATAATAATAACGCAGGCACCAATTGCAAAATTTGGTATTTCTAAACCGATGTGCGTAGGAAAATCAAAAACCTTTTACGATTCATCCTTTGCACCTGCACCGGGTAATCTTGTAAAATGGTATTGGGATTTTGGTGATGGTGTTACCCAGATTCTAACTGCCACCAGTAACCCCACACATACCTTTTCTTCCACTGGTATTTTTAATGTTACATTAAAAGTAGAAAATAATATAGGTTGTCAAAGCACAGTATTTAGCATGCCTATTACTGTTCATTCTAATCCTGTTGTTAATTTTAATTTGCCGGGAATATGTTTGCCAACAGGGCTTGCGCAATTTTTAGACTCCAGTACAATTGCTGATGGCAGTCAATCTTTATTTACTTATTTATGGAATTTTGGTGATGCTCAATCCGGAAGTCTTAATACCTCAACCCAACAAAATCCAACACATAATTATAATAATACGGGGCCCTTCAATGTAAACTTACAAGTAACCTCTAAAGATGGATGCGTTTCAGACACAACAAAAATTTTATCAACTGTATATGCACAGCCAAAAGCTGCTTTTAATGTAACTGCTGAATATTGTTTAAATGATACAACCTATATTACCGATCAATCAAACGGGAAGGGGAGTACCATAACTAATTGGTTTTGGAATTTTGGTGATGGACAATTATCAACGCTTCAAAATCCTTCTCACGTTTATGGGTCAGCAGGATCCTACACAGTTTCACTTTACATAAAAACGGATAAGGGGTGTTTTTCTGATACCGCAAAAAATTCTGTTATTATCAATGCATTACCAACAGCTTCTTTTGCCACATCCACACCTGCATGTGAAACAAAAAATGTAACATTTTCAAATGCCTCTGCCGCAAATGCAGGGATTTTGACAGCCTGGAATTGGAATTTAGGCGATGGTACTTTATTTACGGCACCTACTGATAATCCTTTTTCTCACACCTATAATTTAGCAGGAAATTATTCGGTAACATTATCGGTGGAAAGTGATAAGGGTTGTAAGAGTCCTGTTCTATCAAGACAGATTGCAGTAAATCCTCAACCTGATCCTGGTTTTATTTCACCGAATGTTTGCTTAACCGATGCATTCGCACAGTTTACTGATACAAGTAAAATTGCATCAGGTACTCTAACTTCCTGGGCCTGGAATTTTGGTGATCCTTTATCAGGCACATTAAATACTTCTTCGTTGAAAAGCCCTAAACATAAATATAATTCAGTAGGCGTATATAATGTAACACTAACCATTTCTTCTAACAATGGATGTGTTGCTTCTCTTACAAAACCTTTTAGTGTAAATGGTGCAGTACCTAAAGCAAATTTTACTGTTTTAAACAACACAGGTTTGTGCAGCAATGCTGATGTGCAATTAAAAAATATATCTACAGTAGATTTTGGAAACATTACGAAAGTTGAAATTTATTGGGATATTGCAAATAATTCATCTCCATTTGATGTTGACAATACGCCCACTGCCAATAAAATTTACAAGCATCTTTATCCGGACTTTCAAACACCCTTAAGTAAAACCTACCAGGTTAAGCTTCGCTCTTATTCAGGAATTTTATGTGTTGATGAAATAACAAAAACTATAACAATCAATGCATCACCATTAGTTCAATTCCTTCCTATTTCTGATACATGTTTCAATATAAATCCTTTTGTTCTCACCCAGGGAAGTGAAACAGGTGGCGTACCAGGTACAGGTATATATAGTGGTAAGGGTATTATGAATGGAAACATGTTCAACTCTGCAATTGCAGGGGTAGGGACACACACTATACGTTATACATTTACTTCAAACACAGGCTGTGTTGATTATAAAGAGCAGTCTATAACTATCTATCCAATTGTAAATGTAAATGCAGGCCCCGATAGAACTGTTTTGGAAGCTGCTACTATTACACTGGAACCAATTGTTACAGGTAATGCATTGCAATATTTGTGGACCCCTGATCAATATTTAAACGATAATACTATTCTTAATCCTATAGTTTCCGGCGTACAGGATATTACATATACATTAAGTGTAACAGGTACAGGAGGATGTATTTTTAGCGACCAGGTATTTGTAAAAGTGCTTAAGTTTCCTAATGTACCAAATACTTTTACACCTAATAATGATGGAATAAATGATACCTGGGTAATTCAAAATCTTTCTGATTATCCAAATGTTCGTGTACAGGTATTTAACCGTTATGGCCAGGTTGTTTTTGAAAGTAAAGGATATACTAAACCATGGGATGGAACTATGAATGGAAAAACTTTACCATTCGGAACTTATTATTATGTGATTGAACCGGGTAACGGGCGTAATCCTGTTACAGGCTATGTGACACTGATAAAATAAATTTTATAAAAGATAAAAAATGAAAAGGTTTTTTGTAATATTAATGATGTTGGGAGCGATAAAAATTTTTGCCCAGCAAAAGCCGTATTATACCCAATACATTCTTAACAATTATATTTTAAATCCTGCGCTTAGCGGCATAGAAAATTATACTGACGTTAAATTAAGTTATCGTAATCAGTGGACAGGAATTAACGGGGCACCTGTTACCGTTTATTTATCAGCACATGCACCAATTGGTAAAAAAGATTACCGTACTACAGCAACTTCTTTTGAAGTTCCCGGAGAAAATCCCCGGGGTAAATCTTATTGGGAAGATTATACTGCGCCTGAGCCTCATCATGGAGTTGGGATTATAATTATGAATGATAAAACAGGATACCTCAGCAGGTTTTCCGGATATCTAACTTATGCTTATCATAAAGGCTTAAGTGCAAAAACAACTTTATCCGCTGGGTTTCTCGGCGGTATATCTAATGTTAGTATTGACAGAACAAAAATTGAGTGGGGAACCCTTGACCCTAATGATCCGGCAATAGGATATAATAATGGTGAACTAAAACAATTAAAACCAGAAGTGGGCGCCGGACTTTGGCTTTACTCTGCTGACTATTTTGCAGGGATTTCTGTTTTAAATATTATTCCTAATAAAGCAAAATTTGCATCCAATAATACTTATGCATCCTATTTTGAACCACAACTTATTGCCACTGCCGGTTATCGTTTTTTTATAAATGATGATATTTCTGCACTTCCTTCTGCTATGTTGCAATTCATAAGGCCTTTCCCGGTACAAATTCATGCTAATGTAAAACTGCAATACCTGGATAAACTTTGGGTTGGTGGCAGTTACCGCATAAGTGATCAGTTAGGCGGCTTCGCTGCAATGGCAGGAATAAATATTTCTAATACTTTCAATATTGGGTATTCATATGACGCATCAACAACATCACGTTTAAAAAACTATACAAAAAATACGCACGAAATTATTTTAGGCTTTCTTATCAACAATAAATACGGAGATAGTTGTCCAAGAAATGTTTGGTAGTTTACATTAAATGATCCTTAATCATTTATTTCAATATCTTTTACTTTTGAATGAATCTTTTTCGCTTTAAGTGACAGTTGTGCAAACATCTCATTTGTATCAGGTAATTCTATTTCGTTACCATTAATGTAAACTATACCGTTTCTATATTCAATACGAATATTATCCTTGCCGGCAGTTGTTGATTTAGGTTTATATATCCTGGTAGGATTATTATCATTTTGTGGAATTATGCGATATCTAACCCCAGGAACGTGAGGAGAAACCGAAGCACGCTTTACCTCCGATCTATCTGATCTTTTGTAAATTATTGTAGAATTTCTGTTTGTCTCATTCTCATTATTTGTACTGCCACCATATTCGTAAGTGTATACATACGCCGGTGCCCTGATAGCTACTTTGGGTTTATTCTCAATGGATGCAGGTGCTTTCGCTGGTGCCTGTGTTTGTAGTAAATGGCTTATAGCCTTAACTGCTACATTGGTTAATGAATCTACAAAATAAAAGGTTGTACCATTAGAACCAACTGCTGCTTTTGATGTTGTATTTATACCTACAGGTCTTAAAACTCTTTCTCCGGAATTCATTACATGGATTTTCATCAATTTATTAATTGCTGCATCTTTCAGTTTTTGCTGAAGTCGCACTAATTGTTTTTGATCAAATACCTCTTTCATAGCATCCCACATTTTATCGCAGTCAATAGAAAAAGAAAATTGGGCTTTATCCCATTCAGTTTGTAATTTGTTAAATTCGGTAACGTATACCTGCTGTGCGTTTAATCCTGGATTATTTAGCGGAAGTCTTTTTGAAAGCATAAGTGTTTCATCGTCAAAAAATAATGCA
>JAYVEA010000217.1:0-11668 GCA_043749085.1 Chitinophagales bacterium | reverse complement strand
TTTCCACAACATACAATTCATTATAAACAGGAAGCTGAATAGTAACGAAGGGTATAAAATCTTTTGAATAAATAATTTGTTTTTTCTTTCTAAAAGAATGGAGGTAGTGATAAATAAGGTGTGCATCAAAAAGAGAATGGATCAACACAAAAAGTATGGCAAGAGCATATAATACCACTATGATATTTACAAATACGTCAAGCATCTTTCAGATTATACGTAAAGGTATTTATAATTGAACAGTAATGTTGTTATTGCCTATGGAGATGGGATTGTTGTTTATCCTTCCTTCTTCTTTTCCATTCTCTAATTTTAAAACACCTCTTGGACAAACAGAGGCACAAATGCCGCAACCTACACACGAAGCCCGAACAATGTTTTGTCCTTTTTGTGCATACGATCGAACATCAATTCCCATTTCACAATAAGTAGAACAGTTGCCACATGAAATACATTGTCCACCATTGGTTGTTATCCTGAACTTTGATTTAAATCGTTGAAACAATCCTAAAACAGCTGCCATCGGGCAACCAAACCTGCACCAAACCCTTGATCCCATTATCGGATAAAAGCCCACACCAATCACTCCTGAAAATATTGCCCCGATAAAGAAACCATACCATTGCGCAAAAGCTCCCGAAACAGAACCTAGTATGCCTCCTTTAAAATATGAATTTAACCAAAGCAAAATGGTTGTGATTGTAATAAACACTAATACACTATGCACCATCCATCGTTCTATTTTCCAGGCTTTTAAACTTTTATCTGAAAGATGCCTGTATGGATCACCGGCAGTTTCAGCTAAACCGCCGCAACCGCATACCCACGAGCAATACCAACGCTTGCCGAATTTATAGGTAAGGATCGGCGTGGCAATAAAAGTCATCATCGCTCCCCAAAAAACCATAAACACACCAAGATGACCGGAACTCATTAATGACGAAACATCCGAAGGGAAAAGATAACTGTATTTGAGGGGCCAGAAATAAGAAAAATAAAATTCAGGCTCATTTAGTTTTTTTAAAAACATTGGGATGAGAAAAGCAAATCCTGTTTGAAAGAACATAACTGAAAACGTGCGAATAACATGGTAACGGTTGTTACGGTGCCTACCAATAAAACGAATGCCCATGGTTAACACCGCCAACGTATAAAATGCACCATACATGAACCATTGGCTGGCGGGTTGATTAGTGAGTAATTTACTAAGCGGATCAAAGATGCGGATCAACCCTTCAAACATCCAGGGAAACCAATAAATGATAATGTAAAAACCTGTAAGTACAATTGCCAAAACCCATGCAATGGTTCCTTTGTTCGTCATGCTTTTAAACATGATACCATTATTGCGAATGCCCGCATATCCCTGGTAATAAGGTATTGCATAAGAAATTCCTCCTAATGCAAACATGCTTACGATAATGGAAAGAAACAGCGCCGGATAACCCTTACCTGCACCTGCCAGTGCTGCCAGCAAAGCAAGGATGGCAATGGCTATACAAATGCCGCCAACTTTTTGATAGATGGATTGTTCAACACTTTCTTCGGTGAGTGAAAGTGATGGATTGATTGCAGCAGTTTGAGCCATAACTGATTTTTAAAATATAATTGTTATCAATTGAAAAACGAAAGCATATTTTTCTTTTTGCGGTTTATATTTTTACCTGTTTGTTGATTATACAACGAAATAATATTCTTTTCATACTTATCAAAAAACTCCGGGTCAAAATTTAGTTGATGAAGGTTTGTCATCACATCATCTATCTTTCTTTTTTCCTGCAGCCATTTATCACAGACTTCATGCCGCATCCGCATCCCCAAAACATTAAATCCAATGATGGTTTCATCATCTTTATTATAAACAGCACGGAAACAAATCCGCCCTTTATCATGTTCCCAGTAAAAAGAAGTTTCGTGCTCTTGCTCCTGCGGATTTATTGTTCCGTAAGTCTGGTATTCTATATCAAAAAATTTGGCAGAATTAAACCAGGGTGCAGGATTGTAGGCTGTTCTTTTGCCACAAAGTGTAGGGGCTAATGTTTCTCCATGAATACGCCCGCTGTACCATACCTGTTCAACCGCTTTTCTTCCTGCAGGCGGTTTTCTATGTTGCACACAATCGCCAATAGCATACACATCGGGGATATTGGTTTCAAAAAATTCATTTACTAATACCCCTCTGTCGGATTCTACTCCTGTGTTTTTTACAATAGAAATATTTGGACTTACGCCAACCGTAACACCAACAAATTCACAAATAATTTCTTCTCCCTTGGTGATGATGATAGAACTTACTTTTCCATTACCATCGTCTTTTATTTCTTTTACTTCTGTTGCGGTTTTCAAATCTACATGATGCTCTCTGATATGCTTTGATATTAGGTTTGCTTCTTCCTTGGGCAATATATTGTCCCAGTATAAATTTTCTCTTACCAAAAAAGTAATATGGATGTTTCGCGACAATAACATTTCTGCCATTTCAATTCCGATTAAACCTCCGCCAATTATCACTGCTCTTTTAATTCCTTTCGAATTTTCGTTCATTAACTCTAAATCTGGTATGCCATATAAACTCTGCACACCTTTTAATTCAATTCCCCGAAAATTCGGTTTGTTGGATACAGAACCGGTTGCTATTACAAGCTTATCATAGTTAATAGCAGCGCCGGTTTGCAACGAAAGCTTTTTGTGTTTTATATCAATTGTGGTAACATGATCTTTTATGAGTTTAATGCGGTTCTTATTCCAAAACCAGTCTTCATAAGGTTTCGTGTGTTCATACTTCATGTGCCCCATGAAGATGTACATCAATGCAGTGCGGCTATAAAAATATTCTGTTTCGGAAGAGATGACCGTGATGTCATTATTGCCTTGCTTGCGGATGTTTCTTGCACAGGTGATACCTGCAATTCCGTTACCGATAATGACGATATGCGACATACGTATTACTTATTTCTGTTCATTTAAATTCCAATTATAATCAAGATAATTAATCTTTGTATTGGCATTTATTTTTGTTTGAGAATATTTATTAATAAAATCTGCAAGGGAACCATTCTTTGTAAAATCACCTTTGTACCACGAAAAGTATTTCGAAAGTTCGGCTTTATCTGAACTGATCCTGTTCTTCGATTTGTCATTTAAAAAATCTTTACCTGCTGCCTCCAATTGGGCATCCACTTTAACAGCAGTGTAAGCTTCGTTCCTCAATCTGGGGCAAGACATAGAAGCACAAACAATTGCAAAATGAATGCGGGGGTCATTAAATTTTTTTCTTAAAATGCTATGTTCAATATTATTCAGGTCATATTTTTTTCCGCCTATGTTTATGAATTTTATATCCCATGGTGTATTTACAAAAGGGATTTGAATTGCTGCGCCAATATCTTTAATACTTTTAACGGGGTAGTGTTGAAGGATCAAAGAAACGGTAAATGCATTATAGGCATTGATCCAGTAAGCCTTCTGTTCATTTTCGCTCCAGCTTTTTTGCGGTGGATTATCACTTAGGGTTTTCAAATAGGTATCCAATTCGGATTTATCTTTTTGAAAACCTTTATAGTTAACCATACCGGATAAATTAACATACTTTCTGAGCAATTTATCCAATTGCTGATGCGAAGGCGGCTTTTGGGCGTACATGCTTGCTGTTAGAAGAAAACAGGTAATTAAAAGGATAATACTTTTCATGATTTTGTGACCTGAACAATTTTTAAATATTTAAAATTTATGATCCGGCTTTATTAATTCAGGGTATTGTTTTTGAAAACGTTTGATACGTGGAATGCTTTCGCCCTGCACATAAGGTACATCAGGATTGTGTGCAATATAATCCTGGTGATAATCCTCGGCAGACCAGAACTTTTCAAATGGAACAATTTGTGCAGCTATGGGCTCGGAATAATTTTTTTGAATTTCTGCTTTGAATTTCTCAGCCTGCATTTTTTCATTGGCATTCCTGTAAAAAATAATAGAACGATAAGGTGCACCGTGATCGGGCCCTTGCCCGTTTACCTGGATAGGATCCTGTGACGCAAAATAAACTTTTAACAGGGTAGCATAGGAAACATTGGAAGAATCATAGTAAACTTCCACACTTTCTGCATGGCCGGTTTCATGAGCGCCAACCTGTTCATAGGTAGGATTTGGTTCTTTTCCTCCTGCATAACCTGATACTGCTTCTTCCACTCCCTTTACACTTTCAAACACAGCTTCCATACACCAGAAACAACCGGAAGCAAAGGTGGCCCTGCTAAGTTTTGATAGATCTTTTTGGGGTTTTTTTTCCTGGCTTGCTTTTTTAATCTGTTGACTGCTGCAAGACAGAATGAAAAGAGATAACAAAAGGATCAATAAATTTTTCATATCGAAATTTTTAATTGTAAGTATCAATTTCCTTTTGAGTTCATGGGTGGTTTGCCACCTTCCGGAACAAAGATCAAAGCAGCAGAATTCATGCAATACCGCTTTCCTGATGGTTTAGGTCCATCATCAAAAAGATGCCCCAAATGCGATCCGCTTTTGCTGTCTACCACTTCCCTGCGTTCCATTCCGTCACTATTATCGTTTACCAGTTTAATGGCATCCGGATTAATTGGTTCGGAAAAACTTGGCCAACCCGTGTGTGAATCGAATTTTGTTTCAGAGCTGAAAACCGGTTGCAGAGAAGCGGCAGAATAATAAGTTCCTTTTTCATAAAAATGATCATACTTTCCTGTACCGGCAGGCTCTGTTCCTTTTTGTCTAAGAATATTATATTGTTCTTTGGTTAACCTTTCTTTCCACTCAGCTTCTGTAAACTGCATAGGGAATGTTTGATCCTGCACTTTGTTTTCCGTTGAAGTACTTTCTTTATTGGGTTTTGCATTACCACAGGAAATAAATATAAAAGCTAAGGCAGTAATAAGAATAGATAATCGTAACATAAAATTATTTTAAGTATATACGAATTAAGAAATAATGAAGATGTGTTGATGAACGAATTATTTCATTAATTCGGCGCTCCCATAAAGATGGTTATATTTTTCGCAATGGATAAGCACAAACCGGTGCTGCAAAAAATCGGGTGTTCCGGTTATCTCATATACCTGGTTGCCATTGGTTGACTTTAAATCGCCTAATGAAATGAAACCTGAAGGAGAAGAAGCCTTAGAAAGATATACTTTAAGATCATGACCATTACTGGTGTTGAAGTTTTCTAACTTGAGCATGTATTGATTGTTGGTAAGGTAAATCTTTGCCTGTCCCACAACTTTTTGAGATCCATATCCCATAAAGTTTCCACTAAATTTAAGTGTACCATCAGCACTTACCCTTTCATCTAAGGTTTTGGTAGAAGTTTTATTGCAGCTTATCAGTATTAGCATGATACCAATAAGAAACATGAAAATATTTTTTATTTGCATAGTAGTCTGGGTTTTATGAATATTTAGTCGGCAGATTTTAAAGAACCTTACAAAAACGCAGGAAATATTTTTAAATTTGTTACAGTTTGGTTTACATGATGCCGCGGATAATATAAAAGTGTACCTAAATATTTCTAATTATACTTTCTTACTTTTATCACAGATTAAATAAAAAATTACCGTAAATCTTTTGTATGAAATATGCACTTTATTTATTTTGCATTGTTGCTTTACAATGTTGCAATCAACCATCTTCTGAAAAAAAGACAGGACAACAAATTTCCGATGCTAATGGTATTGAAAATTTTAAAAAAGTGCAAATGCTTGAATTTATCTTTAACGTACAGCATGATACGGCAGCTCCATCCGGCAGGCATTGGCAGTGGTTTCCGAAAAGCAATGAAGTAGTTTTTATAACTGATAGTGGCACTACCAAATTTAAAAGAAACGATACTACCACCCAGGAACTGAAAAAGCTTAATGCACGGTTTACAAATGATGAATATTGGCTTCTTTTCCCTTTTCACTTAACATGGGATAAAGGTTTTGCGCTAATAGACAGCAGTATGAAAATGGCTCCCATTAGTGGAAAAAATTTACATAAACTTTCGGCAAAATATAACGACAAAGATGGTTATACGCCGGGTGATATGTATGATGTTTATGTAGATGAAAAAAATCAAATTCAGGAGTGGGCCTACCATAAATCGGGGACAGCAACGCCTACTCTGATAACTACCTGGGAAAATTATAAAGATTTCAATGGGTTACAGATTGCCCAGGATCATAAATCAAAAGATGGGAAATTTAGTATTTGGTTTACAGGGATTCAAATAAAAAGTAATTGATCTTATTGATCAGTAATAATATTTAAAAAATCTTTGTGTTTCATAGCGTAAACCTCTCACAATCTATTATTTAAGATTTTAACTCGTTGTAATCATTATCTGAGACCCTTTCTGATTTTTTCCACTCACGAATTTTTGTAAAAGGCAATTTTAAAAGATTGCCGATCGTTAACTCTTTTTCATCAGCATAAGCCGGCACACCTGTTACAATTTCATTTTGATGGATGTTTATTCTTACTGTATTATGTATCCTGTCCCAAAAGGAGAAGATAACAGAATAGTTGCTATCGGTTTCCCGCTTTATCATTGAGTGATGAATGCCGTGCATTCTTGGTGTTACAATTAATTTATTTAATAATTTCTCAAAATGAAACGGAAGTTTGGTATTGCTGTGATGAAATTGAGTGGCTGCTTCAAAAATAATTTCATAAATAAGAACAAGTGTCATTGGGGCTCCTGTTAATAATACCGCAGCGCCGCGAAAAATAACAGAGCCGATCATTTCACCAAAGTGAAAACGGAATGCCGTTGTTACATCCAAATCAAGATCAGTGTGATGTACCAAATGAAAACGCCACATAAAAGGAAGTTTGTGCAAAATAATATGCCAGATATAATTACTGTAATCAAGCAATAAAAAAATAATTGTCAATTTTACCCATGCAGGAACATCCAACAAATAATTCAATCCAAAATGCCATTCCTGATTTTTTACTGCCAGCCAGATCATTGCCGGAATAAAAAGAATGCGAAGCAAAACAAAAGCAGGAATAGATACAATGAAATTGATTAGTATTCTTTTCCACCGCTTTTGAACTCTTTTCCTTAATTGAAATTTGGTTTCTAAAATAACAAGAAGAATGAATACACCAATTAATATTGGTGTTCCATAACTATCAAAAATGGTTTTAATCATTATCTCTCAGTTTATCACCTTCACCTTTTTTTGTATGCCAGGTTGCATCTTTATTTAAACCAAGGTCATCCTGAATTTTTGGTGATGATTCTTTTGGCGCTTTGCCCACCATCATTTCAAAATAACGGACCCCATCCTGTACACTTGCCCAAATATGTGCAGGAGCTTTGTATCCAAAAGCCCTGTATTTATTGGGTGTAATCTTACCTTTTTGATTTACAAAAAACTCAAACTCTTTTACCCATCTGTTAAACGTAAGCATAAATTCATTTTCTTTTACTACATCCTCTGCCTGGTTATCACTGTACTTTTTTCCTTTACCGGAGGTTGCATGTTCCCATAAATTATCAGGCACTTCTATTCCTCCATAACGGCATTGCCAAACCAGCGGCGCATAAGCATCTCTTTCATTTTCGAAAGGTTCTGCTGCTCCGTTAAAATAATTTTTATGTTGCAATATTTGAGGAACATTGTTCTCATCCATCTCATCACCACCTTCATCTCCATAACAAAAGAAAGCCGCGGTTCTGCCTTCAAGATGATTTATACTCAACTCCTTCCATTGTTCCGTATGTTCCAGCGCCATTGCTTTTTCAGGATTTTTATGATCAATCGTTTTTTCATCAGGATTACCACCGTTCATACAAACCAATCTATCAAACATCAATTTTAAGTTACTGCTGCAACTATACCAATTTATCGGGCCAATGATGGCCCATGCATCCGCCATATCTAATCTTGCATACAAATCTAAATTCCACATTAAGTCCGGTTCCTTTTTGCTGTTTTTTTCATAACAGTTGCAGGGCCATACACATAATGCCATTGATGTAGACACACAGGCGTTACAGCTTTGAATATGTTCTCTTGCATAAACATTACCCAAATCCTCATAATCAATTTCCCAATCCTGCGGAAGCATTTCAGCCATCTTCAACATCAGCATTCTTGATTTACTATCAACACCAGGACAATTGTATTGCCTTCTGTCAGAGCCGGAAATAATTAATATTCTGAAAGGTCTTTGCGCTGGTGGAAGCTTTGCATTATTATCATTAGGCCTCATACTGTTTATTTTATTATCTTTTTTACTATTGAATAGAAACCATACACAATCATCACTCCAATAAAAGCATATACCCATACCGGAATGTTTTTGCCTTCAATAATCATGTATAAATATGCGGAAATAAAACAGAGCCCTGTGAGTAATAATGGAAATACAAAAGGCTTTTTGTTTTTTATATTTTTAATAGTCCATCTTAAACAAACAAAAAAGAAAGGTATGGCACCGATATAAATACCGCCAAAAATGTATGGGTTTACATTATACTTCTCACCCAAACTTAAAAACCATTCTTTAAAACTTTCCCACCATGACATAATTTATTTATTTCTAAAGTTTGTGTTTGCGAATGAGCTTTCTATGCAACTTCAACAAATATTTCTGGGAGTATCCTAAGTAATATAAAAACCAGATACAAAAAAAGATCGCCTGCAATCTGTAAATACCATTGTCTAAATATTTTTTTGCTGAAGTGATTACAATATTATCCATCACTGTAAACTTTCCATATTTTTTTATTCTATGAATAATCTCCTGATCTTCCATCATCAAAAGACTTTCATTAAAACCACCGCTCTTATTAAAAATATCTTTGGTTACAAATAAACTTTGATCGCCAAAACGAACAGCATTTACATTGAAACGTGTAAACCATGCATTCGCTTTTAAAAACCAATGAGAATAATCAAAGCACAACCTAAAACAACCGCTACTAAATCCCTTGTCTATTGCTCCTATAATGTATTCAATAAAGTTTGATGGCGGGATACTATCAGCATGAAGAAAGTATAGAATATCACCTTTGGCAACTGATGCACCTTTATTCATTTGGGCAGCTCTTCCTTTTTTCTCACTTACTATTGTTATTGCATTCAAATTAACGGCAATTGCCGATGTATCATCAGTACTTCTGCCATCCACAACAATTATTTCAACAGGATATTGCCCGTTGGCAGCATGGATTTTACTTATTGTTTCAGCTATATATTCTCCTTCATTATAGGTAGGAATGATGATGCTTATCATAGGCAGCTACTTTAGAAGATACTAATTGCTTCAATTCTTCAAGTGATTTACGTTGCTGAAATTCTGTTACAGTTATTAAAGGTTTTATTCTTTCATTATCTTTTATGTAAGCTGATGGGAAACCAGCATAGCCAAATCCATACTTACTGATAAACTCATCTTTATGTAAAAAAATAACTTTTACCGGCAGGGTGTTTATAAACTTTTTCCATTGTGTATTCATATTAAAATTGCCATAGGTTAAAGCACAAAGCTGGCATTTATAAGTAGATGGAGAAAGAATTTTATGAGCAAAGTCTGACAGCGAATTAAACAATCCGCTTTCTGCATTATAAACAAATATCAATTGCTTTATATTCATTTAACTAATGCGGATTTTGTTTTCAATAAATCTTTTTCATCATCTATATCTGACAGTTCCTGTAATAGCTGATAAGTAAGATTTTCTTTCATGCAATTAGCAAAAGTTTGTTGCAACACATGAGCTGTGCTCCAGGAAATATCTTGAAATAATTCAATATGTAATTTTTTCATTCCTAACAAATAATAGCCACCATCTTTAGCCGGACCGATAACAACATCATTATCTTTTAAATGGGAGAAAGCCTGGTTAATGATTGATGAAGTAACTTCAAAACAATCTGTTCCTATAATAATTGCTTCTTCATATCCATTTTTAAAAACATAAGCAAAAGCGTTTAGCATTCTTTCGCCTAAATCTTTTCCCTGTTGAATTTCTTTTTTATATATTTCATCACTCCAAATGTCCATTGCTTCTATATCATTTGAATAGAATATAATTTTATCAGCAATTATATTTTTTGTTATTTCGTTAGTGTGCTGCAAAAGTTCTTTATAAACAGAAAAGGCTACATCCTTACCTGCTGTTGCGGCAAGCCTTGTTTTTACTTTTCCATATATTAAGTTCTTCGCAAAAATTAAAATAACCTGTTTCATCTATAACGACTTAATGGTTTCATACAAAAGATTAGAAAGCTTTGCATCTGCTTTTCCTGCCACTTCAATTATCTCCTGGATATTTACTGGCTGCAGATTATCTGGATCACATTCATCAGTAATTACAGAAATGGCTGCACAAGGTAGTTGCATGTGATTGGCGGCAATAACTTCAGGCACTGTTGACATTCCCACCATATCGGCTCCAATAATTTTTAAGTATCGGTATTCTGCTCTTGTTTCTAAATTAGGTCCGGTCACTGCAGCATAAACGCCCTTCTTTAGTTCTATGTTTAATTCATTTGCTTTATTAAATAATTTATCTGAAAGCTCTTTACTGTATGGCTTACTCATATCCGGAAAACGACTTCCTAATTCGTCAAAATTTTCTCCTGTCAATGGGTTTCCAGGCTGCAGATTTATATGATCATCTATTAATACCAAATTACCTTTTTTTAAATTAAGATTTATACCTCCGGCAGCATTTGATAAGAAAAGTTTTTTAACACCCAGTAATTTCATCACCCTTATCGGGAAAACAATTTGTTGCATTGAATAACCTTCATAAGCATGTAACCGTCCCTGCATTACGAGAATATTTTTATCAGCAATTTTTCCATAAACAAGATTGCCTTTATGAAACTCTACGGTTGATACAGGAAAGCCGGGTATTTGCGAATAAGGTATAGTTTGCTTTATGTCTACATAACTCAAAAACTGATTCAGACCTGTTCCTAATACAATTCCTATTTCGGGTTGTGAGATATTCTGATTAATTAAAAAATCTTTTGCTTTATTTAATTGCTCCATTATTATATTTTAGCAACATCCTCCACCATCATAAAAAAATGTACTTTCAGAAATGAAAATATCATTCCTGTTTAATTTCTTTAATGCTGCCCCTGTTTTGTCACAAACAGCTAAGGGCTGATTAGGCAAGAGCACATGCCCCTTTTCATCATCAAAACTTTGTTCCGTTCCATAATAGATTGCTGTTTTTCCTGTGAACACGCAGGGACCATCTACAGGCATGGGATCTTTAATGGCACATACTTCTACGCTTTCTATAAATATCAATTCATCTGTATCATAATTAACAGGATCTAAAATTCTGTAAGGACGTTTAGCTCTTATTTCCACTGTGCCAAATCCAATATCAGTGATCATTTTGATGTATTCATTTAATGGAAGCGAACCGCTTAAACATAATGCTCTGAGGCGTTCATCTTCTTTTAAATTCTCAGGCATTTCGTTATCACAAATTGGATCTGATAAAACCAACCTTCCATTAGGCTTCAGAACACGATACATTTCCTGTAAGGCTTTTTTAAGATCCTCCTGTTTAAATATATTGAACAAACAATTTTGTGCCGATACATCAATTGAATTGTCTTCTATATGTAAATGCAAAGCATCGCCTTTTACAAGCTTTATAAATTCAGAACGAAAC
>JAYVEA010000216.1:0-11670 GCA_043749085.1 Chitinophagales bacterium | reverse complement strand
ACGGGCGCAGGTTGGAAGATGATGTAACAAGAATAGAATTGCAGGCAGTGAGTGGTGTTGTATTAGCGGCGATCGGTTTGTGGTATGATGATTATAACCCAACTGATTTTAGAGGCTCACCCGTTACCTACCAACTAATAAATGTTTTACAGTATTCAACAGGCGTTGAAAAAAATGATACAACATTTAAAACATCATTCCCTTACGTTCAAACTCCATGGAGAGGAACAAATATCACGAATCAATAAAAAAATAATAGTTATGAAAAGAAAAATATACGCATCTTTTTTAATGGTGCTGATGCTTGTAAATTCATTCCCGCTTTTTGCATCAAGCCATCGTGAAGCACCATTGATAGCCGATGACCCGTTAGCAGACAATACGGATGTTTATGCTTTTAGAAGCCCTGCTGATCCAAATAAAATTATTTTAATAGCCAATTATATCCCTTTTCAATTACCACAGGGAGGACCGAACTATTATTCTTTTGGTGAAAATGTACGCTATGAAATTCATGTGGACAATAATACTGCTACACCCGGAGATGATATCACTTACCGGTTTACTTTTAAAAAAACAAATGAAGATCCATCAACCTTCTTCAATATACGTTTAGGTAAACAAAATTTAAAAACAACGTATACTTTAGAAAGAAGTACGAATGGAGGCATGTCATTTCAAACTATTGTAAGCAATGGAATTGTTCCTCCTCCAAATATTGGCCCCCGTTCTATTAGTTCACCCGCAGGGTTAAATACTGCAGACTATAATACTTTAATAAATAATTCTATAGCAAAAGCAAGCACAGGTGAAAGAGTTTTTTGTGGTACTGCTGATGATCCATTTTTTGTAGACCTGGGCGGTATTTTTGATTTAGGGGATGCGCCACGTACAACAGGCACACCACAAATTGATGGATTAAGAGTAAAAAATATTTCAACTATTGCAATTGAAGTTGACATATCCACTTTACAAAAAAATGGTAAACCCATATCAGCGGCAACAAGTATTTTAGATCCTGAATATGTGATAGGGGTGTGGGCATCAGCGAGCCGCCAACAGATAAGAACTTTAAACACCGGTGCAGGAACTGAAACAACAAGCGGCCCGTGGATTCAGGTTTCCCGTTTAGGAATGCCCTTAACTAATGAGGCAGTAATTCCAATTGGTAAAAAAGATCTTTGGAATTCTTCAACTCCCTACCAGGATTTAGCAAACCTTGCAACTTTTGGTGATTTCTTTTACAATCCGGAATTGGCATTGTACATGGATGACACAAAATTTGGTGGCGCTGTTCCTGCATTTAAACCGTTAAGAATACAAAGAAATTCTCTTCAGGCATTTGGATTTGGAAACGGACAAAATGGTTTATTTCCATTGCGGGGAAATCCGGCATTAATGGGTACAGCTTTAGCAGAACCTCCTTTGGGATATGCACATCTTTTGTTGCCCGCTCCCGCTTCACCAAGGTCGGTTGATCTTTGGCCAATCTTTCATACAGGGGTTCCTAACCTCAGGCCATATCAATTGGCTACAGGTAAAGGTGGTAATCCTTTAGCAGAAGGCAAACCATTTATAAATAATTTTCTTCCCAATGGTGGTGATATGCTGAGATTAAATATGGCGGTTCCTGTTACATCAAGAACAGATGCAAAATTTAGCAATGAAGGTTTAATACAGGCAGCAGTATTAGGACTTACTGATCCTGCTTACAATACCAATACAACATTACAGTTCATTCCAAACATGGATGGATTCCCTAATGGACGCAGATTGGAAGATGATGTTACAAGAATAGAATTGCAGGCAGTATCAGGAATTGTTTTAGCAGCTATCGGATTATTTTATGATGATTATGTAGCGGGAAGCCCAAATCCGGTTACTCCAAACCTTTTAGCAGTGCTTAATTACAGTACTGGTATAAATAATAATGATACAACTTTTAAAACTTCATTTCCATTTGAGCAAACGCCATGGCCAGGTATTACAGAAAGGGCAGGAAAGCAAACGGATTATGTTCAGCCCAAAATACTATCTGCCAGTTCAACAGGGTTAGGTATAGCGGCTCCCGAGGTATTCTTAGTATCTTCCCCTAACCCGGTAAGAGATCATAATACAATTAAATACAGAGTTCAAAATAATGCAACCGATGTGAAAATTTTTATTATCGATGCACTGGGTCATAAGGTAAAAATCCTTTTAGATGCTAAAAAAGATTCGGGGGTATATACTATAAACTGGAATCCCAGCGATTTGCAGGCAGGAATATATTTTATTAGCGTGATAGCAGATGATCAGCCGCAAAATCTTGTGAAGCTGGTTAAATTATAAATAGATTTTTTTTAAAAAGAAAAGTCCGTAGTTTGCTCTGCGGACTTTTTTTAAATAAGTACCCGAAATTTTATGACTTTAAAAATTAAAAATTTGCATGAATAAAAAATACATTTATTTTCTTACTATATTTTTATTTTTAGCTGCTATTATTTTTATAATAACAAGATATAATTCAAAGCAAAAAGAAAATGATAATAAAATTTATACTTTACTGGATCGGAAGGGCTCACTGGCTCTAAGCTCTGAATGGAACACTACAAAAAATCAGGCAAATATTTTTTTTGCTGCTCTAAAAAAAAACCCAACTGATGCAAAAGCTTCTTTAGGACTGGCAGCTATTTATATACAGGAGGCAAGGGTTACCGGCAACTATGTTTACTATGATGCAGCAGCCATGAAATCTGTAAATAATGTTTTAAAATCAGACTCTGCTAATTTTGATGCGCTGATTTACAAAGCCCTTATTTATTTGTCACAGCACCATTTTGCTGATGGTTTGGCAACGGCACAAAAGGCACAACATATAAATCCTTACAATGCTTTTGTATATGGAATGTTGGTAGATGGAAATGTTGAAATGGGTTATTATGATTCGGCTGTTGCTAATTCTGATAAAATGGTCTCTATCCGGCCCGACCTTCGTTCTTATTCACGTATATCATATTTAAGAGAAATTTATGGAGACTATCCGGGCGCTATTGATGCAATGAAAATGGCTGTTGAAGCAGGAGCTGCCGGAGAAGAATCAACTGAATGGGCAAGGGTGCAATTAGGATTATTATATGAAAGAACAGGTGATCTAAAAAATGCTGAAATGCAATATGCCATTTCGTTACAGGTAAGACCGGATTATGCGTATGCATTGGCAGGCCTTGCTCGTATGGCGGCCGCAACAAAAGATTATAACAAAGCGATCAGCTATTATTTTAAAGCAGATTCATTGGTTACAGATTATTCTTTTAAAGAAGAGTTGGTAGATCTATATAAAATATCAGGGCAAAAAGAGAAAGCAGAAGCTACAGCAAATTCAGTAATTGAAAATTTAAGTAATGATGCTGTAAAAGGGAATAGTGATGAGAACATTGGCCATTATGCTGATCGTGAACTGGCTTATGCTTATTTAAAAATAAACAACAATGATAAAGCGCTGGAGCATGCATTGCTTGAGTATAACCGCCGACCTGATAACATTGATGTAAACGAAACTTTAGCTTGGGTTTATTATAATAAGGCAGATTATACCAATGCTGTAAAATATATAACAGTTGCATTAAAAACAAAATGTAAAAATCCCACTTTACTCTCTCGTGCAGGGCTAATTTATAATAAAGCAGGGGATAAGGCAATGGCTAAATTATTGTTGCAACAGGCAATGGCCAATAATCCAAACATCAACGCTGAATTAAAAGAAGAAGGTTTAAGAACTATGAAAGCTTTATAGGCCCGATAAACTAAGCAAGTAGCAGACAACTACACACGTTAAAACCTATTTAACATATTATGCGTATGTAACAGTGTTCTTCCGTTTGAATGAACCAACTAATAATTGAAATCTAACATTGCATATTATCTTTTGTTGCTTTATATAACCGTCATGGTTCATCCATTATTGCCCATTGCTCATGATTGGTGGGAGCATGAATTTAATGAAACGGAGCATTTATCTCACGTTCATAACCATAATGGAAATGATCATCTTGAAAAGGAATTAAAAAACAGCAATTCAGAAAATACCACCAATAAAAATCAAAATTCATTAAAAACTGAAGACCAGATTTCTTTTCATGTTTCTCCACCAATATCAACGAATAATTTTCCGGTAAATAAAAGTGATGTTCAACATCAACACTTTAACCAAAACAAACTTGCATTTGTTTTTATATTCATAAAATCTCCACCACCCAAATTTTCTTAATAAAATATTCTTTAGGCAGGTTTACCTGTTAATATATGATCTCATAATTATAAAAAAAGTTATAATTAAGATTATAAACTAATTATTTCGGGCATTTAAAATGTTTTTTACAATTATTTTATTAAGAAAATTTAATTACGATGTATAAATTTTTAGCAAGTATAATATTTTTTATATGTTCTCTGCATTCAATTGCACAAACAGAGATTAAAGGATATATAATAGATAATAAAACTCTCCGCCCCGTTGATGGCGCAACAGTAACTTTATTACCAAAACAAATTTCAACCGTTACAAATGAAAGCGGAATGTTTTCATTCAAAGGAAAATTTGACAGCAACACAAGAATCATAGTAAATAATATAGGATATGCTTCACAAACTTTTACTCTCCCAGATTTAGAAATAAATAATACTCTTGCAATCCTTCAAAAACAAATATTGTTAGAGGATATAGTTGTTGTTGCAAATTCCGGCAATATTTATAAACCCATAAGCAGAACAGATATTGCAATGCGTGGCGTAAATAACTCGCAGGAAGTATTGCGGATTATTCCCGGTATTGTTATCGGTCAGCACCAGGGCGGTGGCAAAGCCGAACAAATATTTCTGCGTGGTTTTGATGCGGATCATGGTACTGATTTTAGAGAAGATGTAGATGGCTTGCCAATCAATATGGTAAGTCATGCACACGGTCAGGGTTTTGCAGATAGTCATTTTATTATTCCTGAAACAATCGAAAGTGTGGACTTTAAAAAAGGTCCTTACACAGCAGCAAAAGGAGATTTTGCAACAACGGGTTTTGTTGATTTCAATACTAAAAATTATCTGCCCAATAACACCGTTAAAGTAGAGGCAGGAATGTTTAATACATACAGAGCGTTAGTTATGTTGAATCTTTTAAAAGATAAGGCAAGAGAAAAACAGCACTCATGGTACGTTGCATCAGAGTACAGATATTCAGATGCTTACTTTGATAATCCGCAACACTTTAAACGTTTTAATTTATTTACAAAATACAATGGCAGGGTTTCTCCTAAAAGCATGCTCACTCTTTCAGCAACAACATTCTGGAGTAAGTGGGATGCATCAGGCCAGATTCCTGACAGGGCAGTAGATAATCATATCATTGGTTTTTATGGTGCTATCGATCCGTTTGAAGGCGGGTTATCTTACCGCACCAATGCAAATGTTCAGTTAACTACTTCATTAAATAATGGAGATGTGATTAAAAGTCAATTGTATTATTCCAACACACATTTTGATCTTCATACAAACTTTACTTTCTTTTTGGTTGACTCTGTAAATGGTGATGAAATAAGACAAAAGGAAGCAAGAAATTTATTGGGATATAATGAAAGTTACAATCATACAGGATATATTGGCTCAACTAAATTATTAACGGAAGCCGGTTTGAATATGCGTTTGGACATGACTAAAAATTCAGGGCTTTAACATACTAAAGACCGTTTTACAACATTAGAACAAATAAAATTGGGGGACATTACACAATTTGATATTGCTCCTTATCTAAGCGAAATTTTTTCGTTTAATGAACACTTCAGCATTAATGCAGGATTGAGGTTCGACCAGTTTTATCACATATACAATAATAAATTAGCAACCGATACTACTTTAACGGGCATCGGCATTTATAAAGCAAAGGCAAATAAAATAAGCCCAAAGTTAAATCTGTATTATCATGTTAATGACAGGTCTCAATTTTATTTAACTACCGGCAGGGGATTTCATTCAAATGATACAAGAGCAGTGGTAGTACAAAACGGAATGGATATATTGCCCTTTGCCTATAGTGCAGACTTAGGCACAGTATTTAAACCAACAAAAAAAATAATAATAAATGCTGCGATCTGGTACATTTATCTGCAGCAGGAATTTGTGTATAGCGGCGATGGTGGAGACGTAAGCTTTAATGGAAAAACACAAAGGCGTGGCTTTGATTTTTCAGGCCGGTACCAACCCATTAAATCATTATACTTTGATGCGGATGTAAATTATGCCCATGGCCGTTCTGTTGGTACATCTAAGGGACAGGATTACATTCCACTAGCCCCCGTTTGGACAAGTACAGGAGGCGTAACCTACACCAATAAAAATGGAATTAACGGAAGCCTTCGTTATCGTTACGTTGGCAATCGCCCGGGCAATGAAGATTACAGTTTAACTGCTGTGGGATATTTTATAACCGATGCAGTTATCAACTATACAAAACCAAAATATGAAATTGGTTTAGTGATCAATAATATTTTAAATACAAAATGGAAAGAAACACAGTTTGATACAGAAACAAGATTGAAAAATGAAGCTGCGCCGGTTGATGAAATATGTTTTACTCCGGGAACACGTTTCGCAGCCAAATTAAGTTTTTCATATTTTTTTAAATAAAATTGGAGATGCAATTTTAAGATCCAATACTACTTAATCAATATTTAATTAAAAAGATAAAGCACCAAAACAAAATAAAATCTGAAATGAATAAGAATTCTTCCATACTTTTCTTACGTTCAACTTTCTGTATTTTATTTTTGCTACTGATCTCATCAGTTGTTTTTGCTCACACAATAAATTATGCATTAGAAAAAGCACCCACAGGAAATGTAATCTGGTATTATTTAAAACTTGGCTATAAACATATTTTACCGGAAGGGTTTGATCATATTCTATTTGTAATTAGCCTTTGTTTATTAAGCAATAAAATAAAAGTAATTTTTTGGCAGGCTACTGCATTTACTGTTGCACATTCAATTACTTTGGCAATGAGTATGAAAAATATAATCGTAGCCCCAAGTGCTGTGGTAGAACCAATCATCGCATTATCCATTGTATTTGTGGCCGTGGAGAACATCCTTTTAACGGAATTAAAACCATGGCGTATAGTAGTGGTTTTTATGTTTGGATTAATTCATGGGTTAGGTTTTGCAAGTGCATTAAACGAAATTGGGTTACCCAGAAATAAATTTGCCACTTCAATTCTTTCGTTTAACCTGGGTGTAGAGTTGGGACAGATAACTATAATACTTTTAATTTTTGGTTTAATAATATTCCCATTGGGAAAAAAAGCATGGTATAGGCAAAGAATAGTTTATCCGTTGTCGATATGTATTGCGTTAATTGCTTGTTTCTGGACAATTCAACGGATAATCTAATTATTATCAGTTGCAATATTTCTCATTTTTATAATTATATGATTGCAGAATTAGCATTTTAAATGCATTAATTTTAATTATCAAATTATAGATAGTGTATTTGCTTTACAGAAAATTTTCATGAAAGAAATTAAAGATGTTATCAGGGCATTTGATGAAGCACAAAAGCTACAAAAACAAACCGCGTTAGCTACGGTAGTACATGTAGAAGGTTCTTCTTATCGAAGACCTGGTGCCCGGATGTTGGTAACAGAAGATGGCCAATTCACAGGTGCTATCAGCGGAGGTTGTCTTGAAGGAGATGCCTTAAGAAAAGCTTTAATGGTTATGAAAAAGCAAAAGCCCCTTCTGGTTACTTACGACACTGCAGATGAAGATGATGCGAAACTGGGAATGGGGCTGGGATGCGATGGTATAATTCAGGTATTGATCGAGCCAATTAATCCATCTGATCCTAACAATCCTATTGTTTTTTTAAAATCCATTTCAGAAGACAGACAGAAAGCTGTTCTGGTAACATTGTTTTCTATTGAAAATAAAAAAGACATTCAGTATGGAACGTGTATTCTTATAAAAGAAGATGGAGAAACTATTGATGCTGCACCTGTATTGCAAAAACTTTTGATAGCAGATGCTAAAAATGCTCTTGCCTCGCAAACAACTTCTTTTAAAAATTATATTTCCGAAAATCATAACATCACAGCATTTATTGAAGTAGTAAAGCCAGCTGTTTCCTTAATTGTTATTGGAGCAGGAAATGATGTAATACCGGTAGTAAAGATGGCAGCTATTTTAGGATGGGAAACAATTGTAGTAGATGGCCGGCCTAATTACGCAACTCCGGCTCGGTTTGTAAAGGCAGACCGGGTAATGATTTCAAAACCGGAAAATGTATTGGAACAGTTAATAATAGATGAGCAAACGGCATTTGTACTGATGACACATAATTATAATTATGATCTGGCAATGTTTCGCCAATTGATACAAAGAAATATTGTCTATCTCGGTATGCTGGGGCCACGAAAAAGATTAAGTCGTATGGTTGATGAATTGAAAGAGGAAGGCCTTGAACTTACTCCGGAACAGTTCTCTGTTATTTATAATCCTGTAGGACTGGATATTGGATCTGAAACTTCAGAAGAAATTGCATTATCGATTTTAGCAGAAATTAAAGCAGTTATTGCAGGTAGAAATGAACTTTCTCTCAAAAATAAAAAAGCAGTAATTCATGGTCGCAGCGGATACGATATTGAAAAAATAAATGTGAATGAGGTAGAAAAAAATGATTACAAATGAGATTCCATCAAACCAATGCGCTATAATTCTATTGGCTGCAGGTTCGTCCACACGTATGGGCACGCCGAAGCAGTTGCTTACCTTTAAGGCTGATAGTTTTTTATCTAGCATGTTGAATGTAATTGTTGAAGTAAATGCCGGAAAAGTAATAGTGGTTTTGGGAGCTAATGCTGAATTATTGGAAAAAGAATTGAGCGGAAAAAACGTTTTTAAAGTAATAAATAATGAATGGACTGAAGGCATGGGATCTTCTATCCGGTGCGGATTGAAGGCATTGACTGAAATTGAACCTACATGCAATAAGGTAATTTTTCTGGCGTGTGATCAGCCGCTTGTATCAGCATCTTTACTAAATAATTTAATAAATATGCATAAAGAAACAGGTAAGCCGATTGTTGCAAGTAGTTACGCAAACACGCTTGGCATTCCGGCTCTTTTTCATAAAAATTTGTTCCGGGAACTGAAAGAATTGAAAGGAGATACAGGTGCTAAAAAAATTATTCTAAAATATAGGAAAAGAGTAGCAGAAGTGCCTTTCCCGTTAGGGAGTATTGATATTGATACCACTGCAGATTATGAAGCACTGAACAAAATTATTTTTGAAAACGAATTTTAAATGATCATTGATTCACATAATCGTGTTCACAATTACCTGCGGATATCTCTTACAGATAATTGTAATTTTCGCTGCTTTTATTGTATGCCTGAAGAGGAATATGATTTTACACCTGCGTCGCGTTTGATGCAGGCCGATGAAATTATTGCACTGGCAAAAATATTTGTAAACCTTGGTGTAAATAAAATTAGATTAACAGGTGGAGAACCGTTGGTTCGCAAAGATGCTGCTGATATTATTATGGCTTTATCACAATTGCCTGTTACACTAACCATCACAACAAATGGCACAAGACTGCATGAATATGCAGATGTGCTGAAGCGGGCAAATATCCATTCGGTTAATATCAGTCTTGATACTTTACAACCGGAAAAATTTCAACTCATTACCAGAAGAGATCAGTTTAAAACAGTGTATGATAATATACAATTGATGCTCAGCAAAAACTTTCATGTTAAAATAAATGTGGTGGTGATGAAAGGATTGAATGATGGCGAGATTAATGATTTTATTGAATGGACAAAAGATACTCCTGTTGATGTACGGTTCATTGAGTTTATGCCCTTTAGTGGCAACCGATGGACAAGTAATAAAGTATTTACGCTGCAACAAATATTAAAAGTGATTGAAGAAAAATATTCTTACATCCCTCTAAAGAATGAAAAAAATGAAACTGCAAAAAAATATATGGTGCCGGGCCATGCAGGAAAATTTGCTGTGATAAGTACGATGAGTGAAAATTTTTGTGGTGATTGTAACAGGCTGCGCCTTACCGCAGATGGTAAAATGAAGAATTGCTTGTTTTCGAAAGAAGAAACAGATCTGCTAACGGCACTCCGCAATGGAGAAGCGATAATTCCACTGATACATCAAAACATCCGGAGTAAAGCAAAAGAATTAGGCGGTCAGTTCACAGAAGACTTCGGGCACATACATGCGGAAGATATTCATAACCGCAGTATGATAACCATTGGTGGCTAGCGTCAACCCTGAGGGGGCTTTAGTTTCTGAATAAAGTGAAAAAACTTTTTAATGAATCATTAGTAAGAATAGAAAAATTCAATAAAACATTTAAATACCCCTTTAGGGGATAGGTGCATGATCTCGGTAACAGAAGCCAAAACAATAATTGAAGAAAACACAGTTGCATTGCAACCTGTAAAATTATCTCTGCAGAATGCAGCAGCAAAAATATTGGCAGAAGATGTTTATGCAGTAACAGATATTCCTGCTTTTCCGCAATCTTCAATGGATGGGTATGCTTTTTTATTCAGCGAATGGAAACAAAATAAAAAATTGATAATTGAAGGTGAAATCGCTGCAGGCAGTAATGAGAAAATTTATCTTTCTTCCAAAAAAGCTATTCGCATTTTTACCGGTGCTCCTGTGCCGGCAGGTGCTGACACCGTAGTAATGCAGGAGAAAATTAAAATAAATCCCTTGCCAGGCTCAGAACAGGAACTGATAATTGAAGATGAACTGATACAGCAGGGAGCACATGTTCGGGCTAAAGGTTCTGAAATAAAAGCAGGTGAGCTGGCACTGGAAAAGGGTAGCTTGTTATCACCTGCTGCCGTTGGATTCCTTGCTGGTATTGGTATAGCAGAAGTTACAGTGTACCCCAATCCTGCTATCAGTATTATTATTACCGGTAAGGAGTTGCAGCCACCGGGTAAACCTTTAGAGTATGGACAGGTATATGAATCAAATTCTTTTACGCTCACCTCGTCTCTGCATCATTTACATATTAATAATGTAAAAACTTTTTATGTTGATGATAAATTGGAAATAGTAACCCGCGTTCTCCGTGATACATTGCAGCAAAGTGATATGGTGCTGCTTACCGGTGGTATCAGCGCCGGTGATTATGATTTTGTATTGCAGGCCGCTACCAATTGTGGCGTAACAAAGCTTTTTCATAAAATAAAACAACGGCCGGGCAAGCCATTATACTTTGGCAAAAAAGAAAACAAGCTGGTATTCGGGCTGCCGGGTAATCCATCTTCAGTGCTTACCTGCTTTTATGAATATGTTCTTACAGCACTGGAAATTTTAACGAAGAGAAAAATAAGTTTACAAATTATTCAGGTGCCTCTATCAAAACCATTCCGTAAAACGGCTCAGTTAACTCATTTTTTAAAAGGTTTTAATAATGGTAAATCCGTAACAGTGCTGGAAGCACAGGAGTCTTATCGTCTTAGTTCTTTTGCAAAAGCCAACTGCCTTATAAAAATAAATGAAGAAGTTATGGAATGTGAAGAAGGCGAAATTGCAGAAGTGCATTTATTACCGGTTTAATTTTTTATAATGGAAAGCATCATCCTGTTTTATGTTTTATTGTTT
>JAYVEA010000215.1:0-3674 GCA_043749085.1 Chitinophagales bacterium | reverse complement strand
AACTGTGGGCCAACCTGCAATTTCACATGTTTACTTTCTCCTACATTTATATTCAATAACAATGGAACTTTTATATAATTAAGCTTTGCCTTTGTTTGACTCCCACTTCCACCATAAAAAAGATCGTTGTAAACGTTATTGGCATCTTTTGAAAATTCAGAAGATGATTGTACCAGATTTACTTCAGGTTGCAAACCAAATCTGCCAAAATTAAATTGCATAAATCCACCTAAAAGATAATTGTAATTAAAGCCTTGTTTGTATGATTGCCCCTGTATCTTATTAATATTTATACCCCCTTTTGCACCAATATGAAAAAACTTTTCATGATCCAATGCTCTAAAATCTTTTTGTGCAAATAATCGAGGTGAAGAAAATAATAAGAGAAGTGATAAAGAAATTGGTATTGTCTTTTTCATATAGATGATTTTAATTGACTAAAAATAACCAATTAAAATGTTAGCACCTGTTACTTAAATCTCAACATAGTGTTAATAATGAGTTAAGTGGCTATGCAAGTGTGAAGGGTTGATTGGATGTAATGATAATTTTAGAGGTTAGCTTTTTTTAACTCTAACTGCATTAGGTCCTTTTTGTCCCATTTCAACTTCGAATGATACTTTATCATTTTCCTTTACAGGTCCGTCTATTGAGTTTATATGAACGAAGATGCTTTCCTGCGTTTGTGAATCTCTTATAAAACCATAACCTTTTGCATCATTAAAATGCGTTATTGTACCAGACCTGAAAGCCTCCGATGGATCTGCAGCAGCTTGTCGGGGAGTGCTTATCTGCATGTCTTCACTTTTCACAATTCTTTTTTTACGGGGATCGGGGGGAGTGGATGAAAGATTTCCATCTTCATCAATATATGCCATCATATCTTCTAAGCTTTTCCCTTTGCTGGAATTAGCTTTACGTTCTTCTCTTTTCTCCTGCTTGTCCTGTTTCTTTTTTAATCTCTTTTTTTCATTTTCTTTTTTACTAAATGTCTCCTGTGATCTGGCCATAAATATTTTAATAATTTAAGACGAAGATACCGATTAATGCTGTGTAAATTGGTCAAAATATTTTTTTTGTTCATAAAAACCGGCGCTATTATGCTCCCTATGACAGGATAGTAAGAAATTTTTATCTTCACCTATTCAACATTACTTATGGATAATTATGAGATAGCAAATAATTTTTCACTACTGGCAAAGCTGATGGATATACATGGGGATAACAGTTTTAAAGCAAAGTCCTATGCATCTGCAGCATTTAATATTGAAAAATTTCCTGATGAGATTGAAACCCTGCCGCAGAATAAAATTTTTGCTTTAAAAGGTATAGGTGAAACCATAGGTAAAAAAATTCTGGAGTTGATGGATACCGGGAGAATCTCCGAGCTTGATGATTACCTGGAAAAAACACCGCCAGGAATTTTAGAAATGCTTCGCATAAAAGGATTGGGGCCAAAAAAAATTGCTACCATATGGAAAGACCTTGAGGTGGAAACCATCGGCGAATTATTATATGCCTGTAACGAAAACCGTTTAGTGAATTATAAAGGCTTTGGTGCAAAAACACAGGATAATATCAGGCAGTCTATCGAGTATTATTTAAACAATGCAGGCAGTTATTTATATGCACAGGTAGAAAGATATGCAGAAGCGTGGGAAGAAAAACTTTCTGAGTGGCTTCCTAAAAAAAAATTTCATTGTACCGGTGATTTCCGGCGCCAGCTATTAACCATTGATAAACTGGAATGGGTAACAGATGCAACTGTTAGTGAAATTGAAAAAGCCTTTGACAGTAAAATATATACAACAGAGATTGATGAATGCGTTCTAAAAATAAAAGGACCTGAAAACCTGTTGCTTCAATTTTATAGCACACCCGCTGAATTACTTTTTACAAAGTTGTTTGAAACAAGCTGCAGCGAAGAGTTCTTCACAACCTGGAAAAATAAATTTAATTGGAATGATCCTACAAAATATAAATCGGAAGAAGAAATTTTTACTGCAAACAAAATTGATTGGATTCCACCTTACCTCAGGGAAAAATCTTACATAATTGATAAAGCACTTAACAAACAGTTGCCCGAAGTAATAACAACCCAAGATATTAAAGCCATCATCCACAGCCACAGCAACTGGAGCGATGGAAGTAATACAATAGAACAAATGGTAAAAGGTGCTATTGAAAAAGGATTTGAATATTTAGTAATAAGCGATCATTCCAAATCTGCTTTTTATGCAGGCGGTTTATATCCTGACAAGATCATCAAACAACATCAATTGATTGATGAACTGAATGAAAAATATAACCCCTTCAAAATATTTAAAAGTATAGAGAGCGATATTTTAAATGATGGCAGTCTCGATTATGATGATAATGTTTTAGCTTCTTTTGATCTTGTTATAACCTCTGTACATTCCAATTTAAAAATGAATGAAGACAAAGCGATAATGCGTTTGATGAATGCTATTTCAAATCCATATACCACTATTCTCGGCCACATGACAGGCAGGCTGCTGCTGAGCCGCAAAGGTTATCCTGTTGATTACGAAACTATTATTGATGCATGCGCCAAACACAAGGTAGTAATAGAAGTGAACGCACATCCACGCCGGCTTGATATGGATTGGAAGTGGATAGATGTTGCATTGGAAAAAGGTGTACTCATTTCCATTGATCCCGACGCACACTCTATTGACGAGTATGATAACATTAAATATGGGGTGCTCGCTGCACAAAAAGGCGGACTTATAAAAGAAAAAAACGTAAGCAGTTTTTCACTGGAAAAGTTTGAAGAATTTTTGAAGACACAGCGGGAGAAGAGAAAATAATTAATCCTGAAATGTATTCTTTAAACTAATTCTTTTTCAACTACAGCAATCAATTCAACATCGGGCTTACATTCATCAACCAATTTAATTTTACCACGATTACTCCTTGTGATCCTTGAATACAAGGATATTTCACGATCGAACAAAAACCGGAAAAAAAGTTTTGTCCATGAAGTATGCGAAACAAGGGAATCATAAAAAGAAGTTGCTTTGCTTTTTATTTTCGGAAGTTTATTCCAGGGGATGGAAGGAAAGTCATGATGCTCGTTATGATATCCTACATTAAAAGCCACTGAATTCAAACGGCCATAATAAGAATATGTTTCCTGCTTTTCGTGAACAACATAATGCTCCTGTACCCACCGGGCACCCAGCGGATGTAATCCTACAGAAAAAAACAAACTCAATATTAAATACACCACAGCGTGGCTTCCCAACAGCATCCATACAACTGTAACAAATATTATCTGCACAGTAAAATTCAATACCATCCATTTATCAAAAGGCTTAATTTCCTTTAACCGGGAGAGCCTGAACAATTGAAAGAAGGGATACAATAGCAGCCATACTATTTTACCTATAAAATAATTGTTTATCAGCTTTGCCTCCCATTTGTTGGGCAGGTCTCCATCAAGTTCATGAACTCCCTGAAATGAATGATGCTTTATATGATACCTTGTAAATGAAACAGAACTTGGAAACACCAACGGGATATTGGCAACAATACCTGCCAACATATTTGCAGCAGGGTTTTTAAATATAAGCTTGTGCGTACTCTCATGTATCATTACAAATAAAGCATGATCAGCAAATGCGCCAAAGAAATAAGCGGTTAAAATTATC
>JAYVEA010000214.1:0-11820 GCA_043749085.1 Chitinophagales bacterium | reverse complement strand
ATACAAAAAATATTGCCAAAAAAATAAATACTTAACATTTACTCATTAAATAAAGGAAAAACATAAAAATATTCTTAGTAATTAAGGTAACAGGGAAGTAAAGCCACGGGGAAATAAGTCTACAATTTGAGTAAGACATTTGTCAACCAATTTCCATCATTACAGAATCAATCATTTTATTTATTGCGTCTCTTGTAAAAGGCTTACCGATAAAAAAATCTGCTCCGGCAGATAATGCCTTATTCTTATTCGCTATTGTATCATCAGCGGTTATCATAATTATCCTCGTTAAAGGATGGGTGTTTTTTATCTGCCGTATATAATCAACTCCGTACCCATCAGGCAGGTTATTATCCAGAAAAACTATAGAAGGATGCTGCAGGCACAGCAGGTCCTGCGCCTCGTGTATACTATTAACGAAAGTGGTTTGCAAATTCTTTTTTTTCAATATCCCGGTTAATAAAAAACAGATATCAATTTCATCCTCTACAATAAGTGCCTCTATATCCTGATCCAGATGTTTTTCCACGCTCAAATCTTTTACTGTATGGGAGGCAATTTATCTGCCAGTAACGCCTTTGTATAAATATTTTTTTTGAAAAATTTATACATTAATTTTATATCTCATCTTTGCCGCCTTTGTTGTTTTAAGTATTATGTAACAGATATGAAGAAAAAGATAAAAGGTATTTATTCTTATTTAAAACAGGTATTTACTGAATTTATCGAGGATGATATTTTAAAATACAGTGCTTCCCTCGCATACTATACAGTTTTTTCTTTGGCTCCTGTACTCATAGTTATTATATCAATATGCGGGGTTTTATTTGGCAAAGAGGCCATACAAGGCCAGGTATATGGTCAAATAAAGGGTTTAGTGGGCGGTGCTGCTGCCATTCAAATTCAGGATACAATAAAAAATATTCATCTTACCGGTAATAATATTTTTGCAACCATTATAAGCATTATTGTTTTATTAATTGGTGCAACGGGTATTTTTGGAGAAGTTCAGGATTCATTAAATAAAATTTGGGGATTGAGAATTAAAACCCGTAAAACCTGGTGGAAGCTGATAATAAACAGGCTGCTTTCTTTTTCTTTAATAATAAGTATTGGCTTTATAATGATGGTATCACTTTTATTGAATGCCCTCGTATCTGCTTTTGGACATTATTTAGCCCGCTATTTTTCTGAATTTAGTGTAATACTGGTGCAGATAACTGACAGTGTGTTAACTTTTGTAATTACTACTTTTTTGTTTTCGCTCATGTTTAAAATGTTGCCGGATGCTAAAATAAAATGGAAAGATGTTTTAATTGGCGGTCTTATTACTTCAATTTTTTTCACCCTGGGAAAGCTGGCTATCGGTTATTATCTGGGATCAAGCAATATTGCCAGCGTGTATGGAGCCGCAGGCTCTATAATGATAATTATGGTATGGGTTTATTATAGCTCTATAATATTATATTTGGGTGCAGAATTTACTAAAGTGTATGCAAAGCTTTATGGAGGTAAAATTTTTCCTAATGAATATGCAGTATGGATAAAAACAGAGGAAACACAAGTGGCAAATCCTGTATTAAAAAACAAAGTTTTAGATTAACTTTGCTGTCCCTAAACCGGTAAACCTTTATGAACAAAAGAATCCTCATTATTGATGACGATCTTGATATGTGTACCTTACTTGGCAAATTCCTTAATAAAAAAGGATATGAAGCCGAGGTAGCACATAGTGCCTCAAAAGGAATTGCAAAAGTTGTAGAAGATTTTTATGATGTTGTATTGTGCGATTTTCGTTTGGGCGATAAAGATGGTAAAGATGTTTTACTTAAAATAAAGGAATTAAGCCCGGAAACAATGGTGATCATTATCACAGGATATTCGGATATTAAAACGGCTGTAGATGTTATTAAGCTTGGAGCATTTGATTACATTACAAAACCTTTGGTTCCCGATGAAGTAATAAGTGTTATTGAAAAAGCTTTAGCCCAACCTTCTGATGAGCAGGTTACTCCTTCTGTTAATGCGCCTGTGGCAAAAAATAAAAAATCATACGTAGTTTCTGCCAATAAAGAATTTTTGGTAGGACAGGATGGTGAAACATCACACCTTTACAAGCAAATTGAAATTGTTGCCTCTACTAATTACAGCATTATTTTATATGGTGAAAGCGGTACCGGTAAAGAAGTAATTGCCAAAACCATTCATGAATACAGTAACCGCAGAGATAAACCTTTTGTGGCAATGGATTGTGGTACACTTTCAAAAGAACTTGCCGGCAGTGAATTGTTTGGCCATGTAAAAGGCGCTTTTACAGGAGCTATTGTTGATAAAGAAGGGCATTTTGAATTAGCTAACGGCGGCACTTTATTTTTAGATGAGGTTACTAATCTTTCATACGAAATTCAAGCTGCTTTATTACGGGTTATTCAGGAAAGAAAATTTAAAAGAGTAGGCGGTACCAAAGAAATGGATGTAGATGTACGTATCATCGTTGCATCAAACGAAAATTTACAGGAGGCTTACCGTAAGGGAAAATTCAGGGAAGATCTATATCATCGCTTTAATGAGTTCTCTATAAATCTTCCTCCTTTAAGAAACCGTAAAGTTGATATCCCTTTATTTGCAGATTTCTTTCTTGATAAAACAAATAAAGAACTTAGTAAAAACATCGAGGGGTATGAAGATGATGTACAGGAAATGTTTTTACATTACAGCTGGCCCGGTAATTTACGTGAATTTAGAAATGTAGTAAGAAGAGCTGTTCTGTTAACTCCATCCGGTAAAATAAATTCAAAAGTGCTGCCATGGGAGATCACAAATTCATATACTCATCCACACCCAGTTTCTTATAAATCTGATAACCATACTGCTGAAGAAAACTCCATTCCTAAAGACCTTGATTTAAAGGACGCTGCTGCAAAAGCCGAATATGATACCATTATGAATGTTTTAAAAGATGTAAATTTTAATAAAACCAAAGCAGCAGAGATCCTAAAAATAGACAGGAAAACTTTATACAATAAGATCAAGATCTATCAATCTCTATAAACAGTTATATCTATAACTTTAACTGAACTCTTTTAAAAGAGGTATAGAATTTGCCCCAAATTAATCACAATTATTTATCAGCCTTAAAACTTATTTTATGAGTGAAACAAATTTGGATATACCTGAAACAAAACCAGGCGAAATGACTACGGTTACGTCTGTGCTTGAAAAATTAAGAATTAAAAAACACGACAAAGAATTTAGAATGACACCCGAAGGCTTTACTGCGGGAAATGAAAAATATTATAATCCTGAAGATCTTAAAATTATCAGGACCTATCGCTTTGAAGGAGAGTCCGACCCGGGAGATAGCTCAGTAATATATCTTATTGAAGCCAATGATGGCCTGATAGGCTATAGTATGGATGCTTATGGAGTTTACAGCGATCATGATGATGATGGCTATGACGATTTTATAAGAAAAATAAATGTTGAAGAAAGAGACGAGCAACAGATCTTCCAGGATTAAGATCATTGTAAATTTATTGGAATCATTGATGGCAGCCTGTCATCAATGATTTTTTTTATAAGGAATAAAATAAGAGGCATTTAAAGCGGGGCAATGTAGCGATGATAAAATGGATGATAGCCTCAGGAATAAATTCTTTCAACTGCATCCCTGTATTTTTCCATTATTACTTTTCTTTTCAGGCTCATTTTTGGCGTTAATTCGCCTGTATCAACACTCCAATCGTGTGGAAGTAATTCAAATTTTTTTATCTGCTCTACATTATTAAAGTATTTATTAAAACTTTCTACGAGATCTTTATAAAATTCAATCACCTTATTATTTTTTATTGCCTCATCATCAGAGGTAAAATCAATATTATTTGCTTTACACCATTCTTTTAAATTAGAAAACGAAGGAACTATTAATGCTCCCGTATATTTTTGCTCCGCTCCTATTACCATTGCAGTTTCAATATACATGGACTCTTTCAGTTTACTTTCAATCGGCAGTGGTGATACATATTTGCCTCCGCTTGTTTTAAATAATTCTTTTTTTCTGTCAGTTATTTTCAAAAATTTATTGTCTATCATCATACCTATATCGCCTGTTTTAAACCAACCATCCCCAATGGCTTCAGCTGTTAGTTCAGGCTGTTTATAGTAACCCATCATAACGTTGGGACCCTTACATAAAATTTCTCCATCATCAGCTATCTTAACTTCTACCCCGTCAATTAAAGGTCCTACAGTGCCAAACATCCGCATTTTTTCATCCCAACGATTTACGCTAATAACAGGCGAGGTTTCAGTTAGCCCATACCCTTCCATAATAGGTATCTGCGCAGCTGTAAAAATTCTTATAAGCCTTACCTGGCAGGCTGCACCGCCACTAATAATTGCTTTCAATTGATTCCCCAGGCCTTCTCTCCATTTTTTAAAAACTATTTTGTTAGCAATTGATAATTGTATTCTGTAAGCCAGTGACTGATTCTTATTTATCTCAAACTTTGTTGCAAGGTCATGCGCCCAGAAAAATAATTTTCTTTTTATACCCGTTAATTCATTCCCCTTTGCCATTATTTTATCATATACCCTTGACAGGAGAAGGGGTACTGTGGTAAACATATCCGGTTTGATCTCCTTTAGGTTATCTCCGATCGTATCCAGGCTTTCAGCATAATAAATTGCAGTTCCGGTAAACATGTACAGGTAGCTCACCATTCGCTCTAATATATGATTCAATGGCAAAAAGCTTAATGCCTTCATATTTTTATCAGGAGGAAAACAAGGTATACTTGACTGCACATTGCTAACAACATTTTTATGAGATAGCATAACTCCTTTAGGTATGCCTGTCGTGCCTGATGTGTAAATGATCGTGGCAAGATCATCTGTAGTTATGGTATCAGCAATTGATCTTACCTGCGCTAAAAGATCCTGGTCATTATTATTTAATAATTCCTTCCAATGCCTTACACCAGGTATCTTATCAAAAGAAAATATTTCTCTTAATTGTGGAAGTTTATTTTTTATGCTTTGTACTTTTTCATAAAGTGCTTCATCATTAACGAAAACAATACTTACCCCGGCGTCTTTTAAAATAAATTCCAGTTCATTAATATTAATAGTGGGATAAATAGGTGTAAGCACTGCGCCAACCTGTTGCGCAGCAAGATCAACCAGTAACCATTCAGGCCGGTTCTTAGAAATAATAGTGATCTTATCTCTTCCCTCCGGCGAAGTGTTATTGTAGCTTATACCGCACCTAAGTAATCCTGAGCTAAGATCGTTTACAATATCAGCAACTTCGCTGGTACTATATTTTTTCCAAATACTATTTTCCTTACCTGCAAGCATATCCTGTAAAGGGGAATGTTGCAGCTGGTATTGGATGCAGTCAAATAATCTTTTAGCCTCGTTCATCTATAAAGGATTGTTCTCTCTTTCTTTTTTTAGTTTTTCATACTCTTTATCTGCAAGGTTTTGCTTACTGCCTCCATATGCTGCAAAATATTGAAATACCAATCCCACTCCCCAACCCAGCATTACCCATGCCGGCCAGGGAGTATGATTGTTAAGGGCTCTGTCATTTGCATTTGTAGTAAACCACCAAACCAGCCACAGAAAAGCATTTACTATAAAATAAGAAACGAGGCTACGTTGAAAGCTGGCTCTTTTTTTAGCCATTTGCCATAATTTTTCATCACGGTTTGTTTCCATAAATTTTATTTAGAAATGATAAGATAAACAAATTAAACAAAATTGAATAAACAAAAAAGCCGCTGATAAAAGCGGCTCATACAAGATCAGGTTATTTTATTTATGATAGTATTGTCCGGTGGGCACTTTAAAAATTCTTCCTTTTTGAAAATTAGTGAAATCAGTATGCTCCGTAGCATGATCGTTAGTCCAGCTTTGATATGCCGATAAATTTTCTGATGCGCCAAATATCCATTGGTTATAGGCAGGAAATATTCCTTCTCTTAATAATTGCTGGTGATATTCAAAAAGCCTGAAGGGAAATTTAGCAGCATATTTCTCAAACCAATCTAAAATAAAACGTGTCCTTATCATGGTAAGTGTTTCGGCATTAATGCCCATTTCTGCAACCTCATTTGCTTTATTCATTGATTGAATAAATGCCTGTTCAAAATTATTTTTCCCCTGCATGTTCTTTAAAAGATCGCCTGAAAATAATTTTTTATAGCTGTCCAGCAAAAGACTTTTTACTTCAACAGTACGGGCAGATAAAGGCTCAATATTGATAAATATTTCTGCATAAATAATGCTCCATATTTTATCAGTAGTAAAATAATAGTATTTGGCCGCATTATAATAATTGCCTGAGTAAGCGGGGTCCATTTCAATTCCCTTCTCCCATTGATTTATCGCAGCAGTATTTTCTAAGGATGATAAAAGCTCGCCATATTCATTATACAAGGCCCCGCTTTTATAAAATTTTTTAATTCCCTTTTTATACATCGCCTCAGCTTCCTTTGCCTGATCAAGTGCTTTATAAATATTTCCTGCGATCTGGAAGCTTTGATCATCAACATCAGACCTGTCAAGCAAAGGCTTAATTGTTTCCAGCGCCTTTGTATTTTCTTTCTGAAAATAATAATTAAGCGCAAGGTCTTTGGCAATGCTGAGGTCAGAAGGAGATTGATCTAATGCTTTAATTAATAATAAAGCGGCATTATCATAATCTCCCTGTCGCATGTAGGCCTTTGCATTTTCCTGTAATTCTTTTGAATCCTGCGGTTGTTGCGCAATAGTGGTAAGGGCTGTAAAAAGAGCGAAGAATAAAAAAAGTTTTTTCATTGTATTGAGATAAAAAGAGACACTATTTAGTGTCTCTTTCACAAATTTAATAAAAATAAAATGTCATCAAAGTATCAAATGTGTTAATAATCCATCACGAAGCTTAGGTTCGAACCACGTGCTTTTGGGAGGCATAACATTACCGCTGTCGGCAATATCAAATAATTGCTGAACACTTACCGGGTACAAGCTGAAGGCTATTGCCATCTCGCCGCTGTCCACTCTTTTTTCCAATTCGGTTAATCCACGGATGCCCCCGATAAAATCTATTCTCTTATCTGTCCTCTGGTCACCAACACCAATTATGGGTTGTAATAAATTATTCTGAAGAATAGTAATGTCCAGCACTCCTATCGGATCATTACCGAGAGTGTTTTCTTTTGAAGTGAGATTATACCAGTTATGATCTATATACATCCCGAATGAATGCGGCTCCTTTGGCAAAAAGGCATCTGCTGTTTTTTCTATAGAAAATTTTTCTTCTATCTTTTGCAAAACTTCTTTTACTGTTAATCCATTCAGGTCTTTAACCACGCGGTTGTACTCCATAATTTTTACCTGGCTGGAAGGAAAGAGTGTAGTTAAAAAGTATTTGGCAGAGGTATTATTCTCTCCAAAAAAATCTTTTGCCTTAGCTGCTGAGGCAGCCCGGTGATGTCCATCAGCTATATATGTGCAAGGAACTTTTTCTTTAAATAGTGAAGAAATTTTTGCAATCGTTGCTTCATCATTAATTATCCATATAGCATGCTGTATAATATCATCTGAAACAAAAATGTAAACAGCGCTTCTCTCTTTTTTCCACTTATCAATTATTTCATCTATTTCTTTTACGTTTTTGTACGCAAGAAAAACATTGCCCGTTTGTGCACCTGTTGCTTTTATATGATTTATACGATCCTGCTCTTTATCAGGACGGGTGAACTCATGTTTTTTTATAATTCCCTTTTCATAATCATCGATCGAGCTGCAACATACAAGCCCTGTTTGAATATGATCGTTGCCTTTATTTAATTTATCGGGCATTACCAGCTGGTAAATATAATAGCATGCTTTATTTTCTTTGAACAAAACATTCCTGCTGATAAAGGCATCCAGATTTTCTTTTGCGGTATCATACACTTTTTGTGAATAAGGATCTGTGTTTTCAGGAAGGTCTATCTCACTTTTGGTGATGTGTAAAAATGAATAAGGATTTCCCTGCGCCTCTATCTTAGCCTCTTTGCTGCTAAGTACATCGTAGGGCTTGGATGCAACTAGTTTTGCATATTGTGCTTCCGGTCTAAGTGCTTTAAAGGGTATGATTGTAACCATGTATAAGGGCTGCAAATATAATCAGGAAACTTTAAGCAATGGAACGTGAATACAGAAGAGTATGTAAAAATATTAAATCCAAAGGAAGGGGGAAAATATCCTGACGCTATTAACTGAAAGCCAACAGATTATTTTAAAATATTAATAAATCTCACTTAAAATATACGGGAAAAACACCCTAAAAAAGGCCTAAAAAAAGGGTGTTTTCCCCGTATGAGAATGGAATTTAGTTGCAGAAGTTTGTAAAAAACTACTCATGGATTATATAACCTATACAAAAAAGTTAAATACTCTTAGGGAATTAATAGCAAAGGGTTGGGTGAAAACACCAAAAAATATTTCTCAAAAGCTGAATGTAACCGAAAGAACAGCTTTACGACTTATTGCTTCCTTAAAAGAGGCAGGAACAGAAGTAAGGTATTCCAGAAAAGAAAGGTGCTACAAAATAATTTCAGGAAATAAATAGGCTGCTACTTTTTGGCAGTGAGTGCTGGTAGTTTTGTATTATTCTTTAATTAAAACCTAAAAACATGAAACAATTCCTTTTTATTCTGCTTCTTGCATTAACAATATTATCTTGTAAGAAGTCTGCAACTACCCCAGAAATGGACAATCAAAGTTTAGATCCGGCAGTAGTACAGGTTATGAAAGAAACAAATTTAGGATTGCAAAAAGCATGTATCGTGCTCTTACTCCTAATGAAAAGTTCCAATTATGGAATTATAAGTTTGCCACCTTACTGGCCTCAGGTAAGCTGAATGCAATGCAAATACATTTTATTCAGGAGATTAAAAACAACTTATCTTCTGATCTATTTACAAATAATAGCAATTTAAAAATGGATGCTGAAAAAATAAAAAATGAAGGAATTCAATTATTCGGTGTAACAGAGGCTTTTAAAATCTTAGCAGATATTAATGGAGCTAAATATGGCGGGATAAACTCTAGAGTTACTACTGAGTATTATCAAAAATTGCACATGTTCACATGATAGCGACTGGTGTAATAATAATTTAAGATGCGGATATGACTTTTGCAACGTGTCATCAGCTGGCTGCGGTACTTTCTGGATGTATAGTTGTAACGGAACTTGTAGATGAGTTGTAACGTAATCTGTAGATGAATTAATTAAAGCAGTATATTAGGTTATAGATGAAAACATTTATAAAATCTTTTTTTTTAATATTTTTAGGGGTACTATCAGGGTGCAATAAATCAACAAAATCTACGCGATTATACGGTTTAAATAAAGATACATTGTATTTCGGCCTAATAAAACAGTCTGATACATTTTACAATAAAATTTTTTGTAAAAATTATTCAAAATCTAAAATAAATATTTTAAAAATTGAACCCGGATGTGGATGCACTAAAACATTTTTTTCCGATTCTGTTATTAATGTTGGCGATAGCATTCCAATTTTCGTAAAATATATTCCGGCACAGAATCACGATAGTGGCAATATTATTAAATACATTACAGTGAGGACAAATAGTAATCCTGCATTTTTAAATTTAATTATTATTGGCAAAGTGGTTAAATAAAATATGAGAACAAAAATTAAGTTGTTACGAATTTTAATGCTATCCATAATAAGCATAATAATTTTTGTAGCCATAAGTTATATTGCGGCATTTTCATTTAATCTTAAAATAATCTTTGGCTCTATTATATATTTTTTGGGCACTTACTTTATTGTAAGATCCGCAATTTTTGGCAACAAGCTGTTACCTTTTTTCTTAATTGCTACACCTCCAATATTAATTTTTATTTTCTTTAATCTTTTGCAGTTTAAAGCTACAGCGAGTAGTTTTCCTTCCAGTTTATTTTTAATTATAAGTACGATCTTCGGGTACCTGTTTTATAAAAGCAGGTACCTGTTTATCCCTTTAATACTTGGCACATTAATAATCGTATGGATAGGATTTTTACAGAAATTTTATAATAATATCAGAGTATATAAAACATATAACCAAGAAGCACTTTTAAAGTATCCTGCTGTGAGTTTATATGATACTACAGGAAGTATGGTTGCCCTTGATGATAACAACAAATATTACTTCATAGATTTCTGGACATCACATTGTGCTCCCTGCTTTAGGCTGTTCCCAAAAATTGACAGCATAAATAAATTGGCAGATACCTCCAGGCTTGAATTTATAGCCATAAACATACCTATGGAAAAAGAGGTGAAAGAAGATAACTACAGAATCCTGAATGATTTTGACTATACCTTTAAAAAATTATATGCAGGAGCAACTTCTGTCGCTGATTCTTTCCAGGTATCTTATTTCCCCACAACAGTTGTGGTTAAAAATAGTCAGGTTATTTTCAGAGGAGATTTTGAAACGGCTGTTAAAAGATTCAAAGCAATCCGCTGAATTTATTTAGCAAATTCTTTCATCACATCCACCAAAACCTGCACACTCGCTAATGGCAATGCATTATATAAAGATGCCCTGAAACCCCCGACAGTTCTATGGCCCTTTATCCCAACGATATTATGCCGTTTTGTAAATACTAAAAATTGTTCCTCCAGATTTTTATCATTCATTACAAAACATACATTCATTTTGCTGCGATCTTCTTTTGCCGCAGTTCCTTTAAACAATGGGTTATTGTCTATCTCATTATATAACAGGGAAGCTTTTTCATTATTTAGTTTTTCAATTGCAGCAATGCCGCCCATATTTTTTAGCCAGCGAAGCGTGAGCATACAAACAAACACCGCAAAAACAGGCGGAGTATTTAGCATACTGCCTTCTTTAATATGATTGCGGTAATCCATTATGGTTGGAATAACCCGCTTTACTTTTCCTAAAATATTTTTATTTACTACCACGAGGTTAACGCCTGCAGCGCCCAGATTTTTTTGTGCGCCTGCATAAATAAGATCGAACGAATTAAAATTTATTTGCCTGCTTAAAATATCGCTGCTCATATCTGCAACCAATGGCATGCTCACTTTGGGTATCTTCTGCCACTGCGTTCCATAGATTGTATTGTTGGTAGTGATGTGGAAATATTTTGCATCATTGGGCACTGCAAAATCTTTAGGAATAAAATTATAACCTGCTTCTTTTGAACTGCAGACAACATCAACATTTCCAAAAAGTTTTGCTTCTTTAATAGCCTTGGCGCCCCATATGTCTGTATCAGAATAAGCGGCTGTTTCTTTTTCATTAAGCAAATTCATGGGCACCTGCATAAACTGTGTGGTGGCGCCGCCATGTAAAAAAAGCACTTCATGATCATCATTTAAATCCATCAACTCTTTTACCAATGTTCTTGCTTCATCCATTACAGCCTGGAAGATAGTTGTGCGATGGCCAATTTCTAAAATAGATAAACCTGTATCATTATAATTTAAAACTGCCTGTGATGCTTCTTCAAAAACCTGTTTTGGTAATATTGACGGACCTGCATTAAAATTGTGAACCACTTTAAAAAATTTTGATTGCAAATGTAACGAAAGACGATTTAGGGAGTTGGAAATTCTTCATGTTCTCTAACCTTCACCTTTCCATTTTTCCATGCCTCATTCAGCTTTTCAAATTCTTTAGTATCAGCTTCTGAAAATTTCTGTTTGGTAAGGTCTGTAAGATCAGGCTGGCCTGCATTAACCCATGCGGTGTACCAAAAAGAAGCAACGGAAAATATCGCCAGTCGCATTCTTCGCTCTA
>JAYVEA010000213.1:0-3708 GCA_043749085.1 Chitinophagales bacterium | reverse complement strand
AAAAGAAACAGAATCTTACAATTAATGAAGACGATAGCAATGATACCTGCCCGTTATGCTGCTACCCGTTTCCCAGGCAAGCTGATGCAGAAGTTAGGCGATAAATCAGTGATTGCGCATACGTATGAAAACACAATGACAACCAGGTTATTTGATGAAGTGATGGTGGTAACCGACAGCCCCATAATATTTGAGGAGATTACTCATTATGGCGGATATGTTATCATGAGCAAACAACCACATGAAAGTGGCAGCGACCGGATAGCTGAAGCTGTTGCTGATCTTGATGTTGATATTGTTGTAAACGTACAGGGTGATGAGCCCTTTGTAAATAAGGAAGCGCTGCTAAAACTGTTGAATGTTTTTTATGAAGATGGCGGCACTAATGTACAGGTGGCTTCCATTATGCAGCAAATCAAGGATGAGAAATTAATTAGTGACCCTAACTTTGTAAAGGTTGCGGTAGATAAAAATATGAATGCGCTTATGTTCAGTCGCAGCCCAATACCTTATCACAGAAATATTGATGTTGTACCCGTATATTACGAGCATATCGGAATATATGCATTTAGAAAACATGCCTTGATCAATTTTACTAATTGGCCAATGAGCTCTTTGGAACTCATAGAAAAAATTGAATGTCTTCGTTATCTTGAAAATGGGGTTCCGCTAAAAATGGTTATCTCAGATTATATGGGTATTGAAATTGATACGCCTGAAGATCTGGAGAAAGCGCAGGCCCTAATTAAAACGAATTAATGTCTTTGTGATAATTCGTGTAATTCATTCTTAAATTCGTGTTTTAATTAGCGCTATGCAATTCAGGAATTTTAAAATGGTGGATTATGTGGTGTATGGTCGAGGCGCCTTCAATCAATTAGATGAGATTTTAGAACCTCGCCGCAGATATGGTTTGCCGATGATCTTTTTAGTAGATCATTTTTTTAAAGACAAGGAATTAGTAAAGAGGATTCTTGTAAAAGGAAATGATAAAATAATTTTTGCTGATGTTGCCTATGAACCAAAGACAACTTATGTAGATAACATTGCTTCGGATCTGAAGCAAGATTTTGGAAATGTAAGCGGCGTCGTTGGTATTGGTGGCGGCAGCACCATGGACCTTGCGAAAGCAGTCTCATTAATGATGACCAATCCTGGTTCATCTGCAGATTATCAGGGATGGGATCTGGTAAAAGTTCCCGGGGTTTATAAAGCAGGTATCCCAACATTAAGTGGTACCGGAGCTGAAGTAAGTCGTACAACAGTTCTTACAGGTCCCACAAAAAAACTGGGAATGAATTCCGATTTCACTTCTTTTGACCAGATAGTTTTGGACCCTGAACTAACCGCCAATGCTCCCAAGGACCAGCGGTTTTATACGGGAATGGATTGTTACATTCATTGCATAGAAAGTTTAACCGGAACCTATCTTAATGAATTCAGTAAGTCTTATGGAGAAAAGGCATTGCAACTTTGCAGGGAAGTTTTTCTTGAGAAAGACAGCTGGGATAATGCAAGCGATGATAAACTGATGATGGCATCCTATGCCGGTGGAATGAGCATCGCTTATAGCCAGGTTGGTGTTGCGCATGCAGTGAGTTACGGGTTAAGCTATTTATTGGGCACCAAACACGGGATAGGAAATTGTATAGTCTTCAATCATCTTAAAGAATATTATCCTGAAGGTGTGAAAGAGTTTAAAAGAATGGTAGAAAAAAATGATATTCATATTCCTAAAAATATTTGCGCCGGCTTAAACGATGAACAATTTGATAAAATGATTGCTGTCTCTCTGGGTATGAAGCCCCTCTGGGAAAACGCTTTGGGAAAAGACTGGGAGAAAATTATGACAAGAGAAAAGCTAAGAGCTTTGTATAACAAATTATAATTTTCATTTTTTATATATCTGTTGCGTTTTTTGTGGTATGAGGTCATTGGAATGACATTTGTAATTTCCATAAAATTATTATGTTTATTTCAGCTAATCCTAATCTACCATTATGGAGACAGTTAATCCGGAAACGGTAATCGTTAAAGATTCTAAATTTGGAAAAGGAATTTTTACAATTGTTGATCTTCCAAAAAAATCCGTCCTTTTTAAAGTAACCGGTAGACATCTTTCTTTCGAAGAAACATTAAAGTTGGGAAGCAACGAATGTTATTGTTTGCAGGTTGCTATTGATAAATATATAATCCCCGATCACCCTTTTCACCTTAGTAATCATTCATGTTACCCTAATTGCGGCATTTCGCGGAATATGGAATTCATAACACTCTGTGATATAAATAAAGGAGAAGAACTCTGCTGGGATTATTCAACATCTATGATGGAAAGGCATTGGACCATGAAATGCGATTGTGGTCATCATAATTGCCGTCATTTAATCGGAGATTTCGATTTGCTTCCTTCTCATATTCAGGAAACTTATTTGCATATGAAGATTGTTCTTCCATTTATTGTTGAAGAACTCTATGGGTTACCTACCATTCATCGGGTAGAGAGCAATATATTAGCCGCAGCGGGTAAATAACTTACATTATTATTTATTATATTCCACAAAAGTGAACTCAAAATGAGGATTTTTTTGCACAAGTTCTTCATATTTAGTAACTTCCGTTAAACCGGGATAGTTTACAGGTCCTTGGCATATAAATAGCATTATTGGATATAGCCTCCCGGAAACCAATTTAGTTAACCAGTTTTAATACAAAGATATCTATGGATTTAATATGCTTTAGCCATTTAAGATGGAATTTCGTTTATCAAAGACCTCAGCACCTTATGAGCCGGTTTGCAAAACAAAAACGGGTGTTTCTAATTGAAGAACCGTTTTTTGGTGCTGAACATAATCATTTACAGTTAGACCGGAAAGGGAATTTAACCATCGTTATTCCTCATTTACAACATGATCTTTCAAATGAAGAGATTGTTTTTCAGCAGGTTAAATTATTAAAAGAGCTATTTCAGGAGGAAAATATTATTAGTTATTACTTGTGGTATTATACACCCATGGCCTTCGCTATAGGAAATCATTTCTTTCCTAAGATAATAATATATGACTGCATGGATGAGCTCTCATTGTTTAAAAATGCACCCCAGGAATTAAAAGAAAGGGAAAAAGAACTATTTAACAAGGCCGATCTTGTATTTACGGGGGGGCATAATCTGTACCAGGCAAAGAAAAATTCGCACGATAACATATACCCTTTTCCAAGTAGTATAGATAAAGAACATTTTACAGAGGCACGCAATATTACAACTGATCAGGAAGACCAGGCCAATATTCCTCACCCAAGATTTGGTTTTTATGGCGTAATTGATGAAAGATTTGACATAGAACTCATAAGAGAAGTGGCAGAAAGAAAGCCGGACTGGCACTTTGTGGTGTTGGGTCCTGTTGTTAAGATAGATCCTGAAACGCTTCCCAGGTTGCATAATATTCATTATCTGGGGGGAAGGAACTATGAAGAATTACCAAAATACCTATCGGGTTGGGAAATTGCTATCATCCCTTTTGTACGAAATGATTCTACAAAATATATAAGTCCAACAAAAACGCCCGAATATCTGGCCGGTGGAAAACCCGTTATCTCTACATCTATTGTAGATGTTGTAACCCCTTATGGAGTTAATAATTTTGTCCATATAGCAGATACAGCTGATGAATTTATTACAGCCGCAGAGTTTGAGCTTAAAAGAACAGACCG
>JAYVEA010000212.1:0-11832 GCA_043749085.1 Chitinophagales bacterium | reverse complement strand
AAGTAAATTTTATTTTTTCTTCCTGTGCATCTGCTGAAATAAATATTAAAACAGTTATTAAGCATATCAAAATTGATCTCATACATTATTTTATTATACCAATTTTACTAAGCAGCCGGATATTATTGGTGTTGGTATAATCAAATTGATATAAACCATCTTTTGCCACAACCAGGGCAATATTGTTGTATGCAATTACATCAAAGGTTTCTATTCTGCCAATTTTTTTTATCAATTTTAAATTCATTACATCAGAAGCATCAAAAACATTTAAGCCATCTTTACCATCACATATAAATAAGAGATTACCATCTTTTGATAAGCCGTGTGGATTTGTAAAACTGTACGATTTTAGTAAGCTGATATTTGATAAATTATTTAACTGTAGTACATCCAGTTGATTGGTGTATCCCTGGCAGGCTGTTCCTGATCGTAATGTTACGTAAGCGTAATTATCATCTGCAACTACGGGGTCGCAACTGCGAACATGTGCAAACTGTCCCGCTTGTACAGGATTATCAGGATTAGTAATATTATAAATAAACATTCCACTTTGTGAGCCGATGAATAAATTATTTTTAAAAGGGAAAATAGTTTCAATACTCCATCCTATGTTTATTTTTTTACTAAAAATGGGATCAATTGGTGTAATTAAATTAAATACGTTTAACCCGTAATTGGAAACGGTATATAGCCGCTCATTTATAATTGCAAATCTCGCCATTGACCCTCCCATGCCCACTGGTGTACTTCCTGCGCTAAAGCTTTGCAGCATTATACGGCCGGTATTACTTTTTAGCCACCAGTTATCACTGAGTCCCCCTTCTGCAACAATTGTATCTTTTTTTATCCAGTCTACAATCACTTTGGTTGAATCATAAACAAAACCGTTACTGTAATTACGAAAAGGGAAAATATTGTTGGTATATTTTTTTACCGCTGCATTTAGAGGATCTGTAATATCAATTGTTACAAGATCTGAATACAGATCAGCATATAAAACATTTCCTTTCACTGCTATATCCATATTTCCGGGAATATCAAGGAAAGCTATGTTTTTGGGAGAAGCAGGGTCGCTATTATCAATTATATGAATGCCTTTATCTATCTCGTTTAAAAATATATATTTTCCATAGAGATAAATTTTCCCGGGATTTTGTATTTCCTTTGGATTATTGCTTTTGATATTTGCTTTTACCACAGCCTTGCTCTCATATACCGGCATGTAAAAAATATATGTTTGTTTTTTGTAAGAAGTATCCTTTAGACATCCTGTAATGCAAATGCTGAATATTAAAATAGTTATTGCAAAATATTTTTTCATATAAAATTTTTTTAATTCTGACAATTTTATTTACAAAAACGTGGCACACAATTTATTTTTTTCTAAAAAGATATTGAGCCTTCAATCCAATAAACGTAAAATGATGTTTATTATAACCTTCATTGGCAATTTTAGTAATGCCATAATTAAGATAAGGACCTATAAGAAATGATGTTTTTTGTTTTGAGGAGAATCCAATATCCAAGCCTGTGTTAAAGCCGGTTTGTGTTTTATTAAACAGGGAATTATCACGATAATATAATCCTCTGGAATAATTGAATTGTAAAGCTTTGGCGCTGATAAGCTGAGATATAGAAAATCCTGTATTCCAATATAATTTAATTTTTTTGAGATCAGCTATCTGAAATTTTAAGCTAATAGGTATTTCAATAAAATGATAAAAGTTATGGTATGTATTTACATTATTATAAGCTCTTAAAAACGTTGCGCTGTCTGTTCCCACCCTGTTTGTTGTGCTGAATAATTTATAATTCAGCCCGGTAGTAAATATTGTTTTTTCAGAAATATTTTTTTCAGCAAAAATTCCTGTGATGAATGCCAGAGAAGATCTTATAAATGATGGCGTAGGAACCACGCCTAAGGTATAACTACCTGATGCGGCTGGGTTGTTTTGAAGACTCGCACTTTTTTGTACATCTCCAAAAAGATTTTCAAAAAGATTATTGGCGGCTCCCGAAATACCTGCCGAAAAAGAGAATCCGAAATTCCATGATTTTTTATTTGCTACAACCTTTTTATTTCCATTTATTTTATTTTCCTCATTAGGTATTGTTTTTTTTTTTATTTCGTTAGCGTCTTTTTGGAAATTCACTTCACCCGATTTTGCAGATTCATTTTCATTTGTAAATATATTGCCCGGTTTATCAACTAGTATTTCCTGCTGCGGAGTTTTAATAGCGGTATTTAATTTTTCATCCTCAACTATACTTGCTGTTGTATCGGATATTGGTTTGGCAGAGGGGGTATTCTTTAAACTTGTAATACCATAATTACTTTTAATTTTTAATTTGCCTTGTACTTTTATTTTTTGCTTTTGTGGGCTTCTTGTAAGTTCTACTTTTGCTATTGTTTGTTTATTTGAAATTAGTGAGTCGTTATTTTTTATTGAGTTACTGTTTGCTTTTGTTTCTTTAGTAGAATTATTGTTTTGAGTTAATTTTTTTGTTTCCTGTTGGGGAAGTTGTGGATTGAAATTTTTATTAAGAAAAATATATCCTCCATATAAAAAACCTATGAGCACTACCGGCCAAAAGATCAATATCCATCTGCGACGTTTTTCTTTTGGTATTTTTACTTCTATTTTTAGCCATACGGCATCAGATGGACGCAGTCTTAGCTCATCCATTTTTTGCTGTACCTGTTTTTCAAATTCATTTTCTTGCATAATTCCCGGGTTTAAGTTCTGTTGATCTTTTTTTTATCCATTCAATAAGCAATGCTCTTGCTCTTGCATATTGTGATCTTGATGTACCATCAGAGATACCAAGCATTTCCGCAATTTCTACATGTGAATAACCTTCTACAGCATGTAAGTTGAAAATTGTTTGAAATCCCGTTGGTAATTGTCTTATCAGTTCTGCCAGTTCCTTGATCTGTAAATTCATCTGCGGATCATCTGTTGAGATTGGATGGAGAACTAGGTCGTGAAATACAAGGTCATTTTGATAGCGCTTATTTTTTTTAAGATAGTTAAGTGCTGTATTCACCATTATTTTTCTTATCCATGCACCAAGTTCGCCTTCCGAATTATATTGGTGTAAGTAATTAAATACTTTTACAAAGCCTTCCTGTAAAATATCCTCAGCATCGGCAATACTTTTAGTATAACGAAAACATACACCAAGCATTTGCTGTGCAAAATGCTCATATAATTGGCGCTGTGCTTCCGGCTTTGATCTAAGTACGTCTTTTACCAGTTTGTAATAATCCATGTGCTGTTGCTAGGTTGACAACCGATTATTGCAGTTCGTTGCATAGCTAAATAAATATTCTTGGTTGAAGGGCTGCGGGATGGAAGCGGATACAACGCTGAAGGTTTTGGGGTGATGCTTTGCGGCGTAGTAGCAGCGTACAGCCCGTACTCTGTTAAAGTATTAAAGTAAGTTTATAGCCCTAAAAAATTATTCCCACCTAAAAACTTTAATTGCTATTGCATAAGCAATTACTCCCCACAGCAATAAGATGCCAATCTCATTTTTTACATTCCAAAGATGGGCCCCTTCAAAAGCCACGCTTCGCATAGCTATATTTAAATGCGTAAGCGGTAAAACTTTTGCTATAACCTGCAACCATTGCGGAAAGCGGTCTATCGGAAAAAATGTGCCTGCTAAAAGAAATTGGGGAAGTGTAATAAGATTAGCAAATGGAGGAATTGTGCTATCACTTGTTGCCAACCCACTTACAATAAATCCGAAGCCCATAAATACAAGCAAGCCAATAAAACTCAATACCATCAATTCTAAAAAGGTTTCGAACCCGTGTACCAGCGTAAATCCAAAAGCAAAATAACCTATTGAAATAATTACTATGGCTGTTAGTAATTGGAAAAGAACACGGCTTAATCCTTCGCCTAAAATGATGTATGGCCTTTTAATAGGCGTTGCAAAAAAACGTTTTAAAACCAAAGTATTTCTTAAGCTATAAAACATGAAAGCCACACCAAATACACCTGCACTCAGCAATGAGAATCCTAATTGCCCCGGCAAAATAAAATCGATGGTTTTGTATTCTCTCCCGGGTATATCCGGTTGTCTTTCTATTTTTGCTACGGTTGGTCTATTGGGGAATATTCTTTCATCTGCTTGTCTTATCACTGAGCCTAATTGTGATTGCAGGATTGGGAATTTATCCATGCTGGCAGATGAGGTGGTTGTTTTAAAAGTATATTGATAGCCATTGCCAGTATGTGTTGAATCAATTTCAATTATTGCAGCAATATTTCCTTTTGCCAGGTTCCTTTTTGCTTCCTCTTCAGATTGATATTTAATTAACCTGACAGATGGATTTTTAAGTAAACCATTTCTTACCAATATATTATTCGTATCGCTTAAATTTTTCAATGCAATTCTTACACTAATACCTCCGCCCCCTATAAAGCCAAAAACAAGAATAAAAATTAAAGGGAAAGCAAAGCCAAAAATAACGGCTGACGGACTTCTGAATATTGCTCTAAGACTTGCTCTTGTTATAGCAAGCATTGCTTGTATCTGGCTGTAAGGCTTCATTATTTTTTTTAAGAGTATAAAACTATCGGATAAAAAATTAATTAAAAAAAAATCTGAACATTAGACATATGTCGTATATTTGTATGACAAATGTCAAAATAATGGAAAAGAAAAAGAATATAAAAAAGACTGCGGAATATAAAACTCATTCCAAAGTCTCAAAGATACATGAGCCTTTAATAAGTTTTCAGCCTGTGAAGCAAATGCCATTGGTAAAAGACTTTGATTATAAGGAATTTAAAAAAATTGCTGATAAAGTTCCATTTACATTACAGGAATGGTCTGATATACTTCATATTTCTGAAAGAACATTACATCGTTATGCTAAAGCTAACAGTACTTTCCCTTTTAGTGTTGTTGACAGGATATTGCAAATTGATAAAGTGATAAAAAGAGGCATCCATGTATTTGGCAGTCTTGAAAAATTTATAAGTTGGTTACGAAGTAATCCATATATGCTTGAAGGAAGATTATCATTGCAATCTTTAAGAAGCATAGAAGGGATTAATCTTGTACTTACACAATTAGGAAGGATAGAATACGGGCTTTTCGCATGATAGTTTACAGAATCTCCAATGAACTGTACAAAGAGGATATTTCCGGGAATGGAGCAGCTATAAATGGTTCCCGCTGGAATTCAAAAAACTTAAAAATGTTGTATACTGGGGAATATATTTCTCTTTCCATTTTAGAGAGCCTTGTTCATTTAAGACAAATCGATATTCCACCAAATCAATATTTGTTAACTATACAAATTCCAGATATAAAATTCCAGGATATTTCACCTGCTAAATTAAAAGCTAATTGGCAACAGCATGTAAACTATACTCAATGGATAGGCGATCAATTTATTTCTGCCAGTCAGTCCATGATTTTAAAAGTTCCTTCAGCTATTGTTCCGCAAGAGCATAACTTTCTGGTAAATCCATTACATGCTGATTTTAAAAAAGTGAAATTGGTAAATCATGAATTGTTAGAACTTGATAAAAGATTATTCAATTATAATGATGAATAGTGTATATATATTATTAGGTGGGAATTTGGGTAATAGAGAAAAGAACTTAACTATGGCAGGATCATATATAGAAAAAGAAGTTGGAAAAATTGTAAGAGCCTCATCAATTTATGAAACTGCATCCTGGGGAATAGCAGAACAGCCTGATTTTTTGAACCAGGTATTATTGGTGGAAACAAACTTTTCTGCAGAAGAAATAATGGAGATAATTCTCACTATTGAAAATAAAATGGGCAGAACAAGAGCAGAAAAAAATGCATCCCGGATAATTGATATTGATATTTTATTTTTTAACGATGAAGTGATTAATGAACCGGGTTTAACTGTACCTCATCCTCAAATTCAAAATAGAAAATTTGTTTTACTGCCATTAAATGAAATAGCTTCTGACTTGATACATCCTACACTTCAACTTTCAGTAAAAGAGTTATTATCCACATCAAAAGACAAGCTGGAAGTAAAGCGGCTAAAAGAAATATAAGTTTATCAACACTTGGGTTATTATAATTTTTTCTTCTCTTTACTTATTATTTTTGACAATTGTAAATGAAGTACAGTTTTATAACAATTGAGGGAAATATAGGTGCCGGTAAAACCACGCTTGCTCATTTATTAAGTAAGCATTTTAATGCAAGACTTATCCTGGAAGAATTTGCTGACAATCCATTTCTGCCAAAGTTTTATGAAAATCAACGCCAATATGCATTTCCGCTGGAGCTTTTTTTTATGGCCGAAAGATATAAGCAGCTAAAGGATTTGTTACAGACAAAGGATATGTTTCAAAATCTTACTATTTCTGATTACCTTTTTACCAAGTGCCTGCTATTTGCAAAAGTGAATTTACCTGAGGAAGAATTTCTTTTGTATCAGAAGCTTTTTGACATTATTAATCCTCAATTAGTTCAGCCTGATCTGCTTATTTATTTGCATGCTCCTGTAAATAAATTAAAAGATAATATAAAAATGAGAAATCGTTCATATGAGCAAAATATTGATTCGGAATATCTTTTTACTCTGCAGGAAACCTATACTCAATATATTAAGCAGCATAATATAAAAACACTTTTTATTGATGCATCTAAATCTGATTTTTTAGGAAATGATGAGCATTTAAAAATTGTTATTGATGCCCTTAATAACGATTATGAAGATGGACAGCATTATTTAAATTTACCCTGAACGGAATGAATGTACGTGTAAATGATCCTTTCGCTTCTATAAAAATTGCCGAATACCGCAACCTTATGGCTGGCCGCTTCACGTTTATTATGGGCTTGCGAATGATGGGTACACTTGTTGGCTGGTGGGTTTATAATTTAACTAATGATCCTTTTGCAATAGGACTGATAGGCCTTTCAGAAGTTATTCCTGCTGTAACGATGGCGCTGTATGCAGGCCATATTATTGATCTTAGCGAAAAAAGAAAGTTGCTATTAACCGGAGTTGTTCTCTACCTTACCGCAGTTGTTACCCTGCTGTTTTTATCCACCAATTATACTTCTCATCATTTAAGCAATCACTGGATAGCGATCTGCATTTACTTTGTTATTTTTTTTACAGGAATTGTAAGATCCTTTACCGGACCAACGTTTGGCGTACTGATAGCTTATATAGTTCCCAAAGAAACATTGCAAAATGCAACTACATGGAACCAGGGTACATGGCTTTCTGCTTCTGTTACAGGGCATGCAGTAGGTGGATTTCTAATTGCCGGTTTTGGAATAACGGGTACGTTGATAGCAATTACATTTTTAATTATTACTGCTTCAATCTTTTTAATAAGATTAAAACAAAAGCCTGCATTAAATAAACGTGGAGAAAAGAAAACTTGGGACAGTGTAAAAGAAGGATTGAAGTTTGTTTTTAAAACAAAAGAATTATTAGGTGCAATCTCTCTTGATCTTTTTGCGGTGCTTTTTGGCGGCGCTGTAGCTATGGTTCCTGTATATGCACGGGATATCTTAAAAGTTGGTCCGCAAGGCTTTGGATTTTTAAATGCCGCATCCGATATGGGTTCTATATGTATAATTATTCTGCTCGCCCTATTTCCGTTGCGATACAGGCAGGGACGAACTTTATTATTTGCAGTTGCCTCTTTCGGTATCTGTATTATTATATTTGGCCTGTCAAAAATTTTCTGGTTATCATTTGCTGCATTGTTTGTTGGCGGCCTGGTTGATGGCATCAGCGTAGTTATTCGTGGAACTATAACTCAATTAAAAACACCTGATAATATGCGGGGCAGAGTAATGAGCGTAAATTCAATGTTCATTAATTCAAGTAATGAACTGGGACAATTTGAGAGCGGCGTTGCTGCAAAATTAATGGGAGTGATTCCTTCGGTAGTATTTGGCGGCTGTATGACTATTGCTGTGGTTATTACAACATGGTTTAAAGCGCCTGCATTAAGAAAAATGCAGTATTGATCTCTTAGAATTTATTATCTTAACATCTAATATTAATTTTTATGAAACGCAAACAATTCATTCGGGCTTCTACATTTACTATGGCAGCTCTTACGCTTGCTGATTTTAGATCTCTTGCATATTATTTTGCTGATACGTGGAAAATAAAAATGCTGCGAAACGATATTGGCATTTTTACAGAAAAGGGCGGCACTATTGCATTTATGTTATCAAAAAAAGGAATTGTAATTGTGGATTCAGAATTTCCTGAACAGGCTCAGCATTTAATTACTGAACTTAAAAAAAGAAGTGACAGATCTTTCCACCTTTTGATAAATACACATCATCATGGAGATCATACTGCCGGCAATATAGAATTTAAAAATTTAGTGCCACATGTGGTAGGGCATGAAAATTGTTTAGCTAATCACAAACGGGTAGCAGAGATGCAAAAAACTGTTGACAAGCAATTATTTGCTGACATAACTTTTAAAGACACATGGAAAACAAAGGTTGGCTCTGAAAAAATAAAAGCACATTATTTTGGAGCGGCCCACACCAATGGTGATGCAATTATTCACTTTCAACATGCCAATATAGCTCACATGGGCGATCTTATTTTTAACCGGCGTTATGCTTTTATTGATAGAAGTGCCGGTGCTAATACTAAAAGCTGGATAACAGTATTGGATAAAGCGCTTGCTACTTTTGATGATAACACTTTATTTGTATTTGGGCATGCGTTTGATCCTGAAAAAGTAACAGGAAATAAAGAGGATATCAAAGCAATGCAAAATTATCTTGCAAAACTTTTACATTTTGTTGAAAGTGAAATAAAATCAGGAAAATCAAAAGAAGAAATTGTAAAAGCAAAATCAATTCCTGGTGTAACTGAGTGGCAGGGTGACGGAATAGAACGTGGCTTAACAGCAGCGTATGAAGAACTTACTGAAGTAAAGTAAACTAATAAGATTAAATGAATAAGTTATTGATTATTGATGACGATGAAGATATAAGCGCTATGCTTTTTCTTTTATTAAGATCAAAAAATTTTGAAGTAGCGGTTGTAACAAAATCAGAAAACATTTTTCATAAGATAAAAACGTTTCACCCGGATATTATTTTATTAGATGTTTTTTTAACCGGCTATGATGGGCGGGTTATTTGCAAGCAGCTAAAGTTTCATCCTGATTCCAAACACATACCTGTAATTATGGTATCAGGGCATGATGATGTTTTGCAGACAGTTGAGCAATATGGTGCAAATGATTTTATACAAAAACCTTTTAAATCTGAAGAACTACTTAATAAAATTAACGGTCAGTTAAAAGAGAAAAGCAGTTCTTAATAAATTATTTCGCATCCTTTATCAAGCCTTCCATTACATAATAAACTATTGGGCAAAATGTGGAGTTTTTAATAGTAAGCTGTGGCCTTTTAATTATTACATCCTCATCTGTATATGGAAAGCGCACGCAGTCGCTTGGGCGATTGTCATAAATGCTGCAATAATTATCTCCTCCTAAAAAAGGGCATGGATTTTTTTTAGCTACATAATCGCCTTCTTCATCCAGGCGTAAATACGTTTCAATAAAATCGCCTTCTTTCATTTTTAAATGTTTAGCAATGCGTTTTATATCAGGTGTTTTAAAACGTGGAGAATAGTTTTTACAGCAATTAGCACATTCAAGGCAGTTTATCTTTGCAAACGCTTCCTCATGCAAAGCAGGTAAGGCTTTTAATACTTTGTTCTTACCAGGCCTTTCTAAAAAACGTTTATATTTTTTTTGATTTTCCGCAGATTTTCTTTCCCAATTATGCAGTGACTCATCTTTCATTATAGCAAAGATAATGTATGCTGTATTGAACGTTTTTATAACCTGTTATTTAACTGTTCCTTTGTAACTTTGCGCCGGTTTTAGCCGAATAGAAGTATTGATGTACAAAAGTGCCTTTTTATAAACTTGCAATGAAGACGATGCAGGTACTTCGGCTGATTACAAAAAAAATAATCTATAAAATTTAAGACGTAATGAATCTTTTTGAGAAACAAGCGAATGAATTTGCAGACAGGCATATAGGGCCAAATGAACAGGAAACAAAGGAAATGCTGAAGGAAATTGGTATGGGTTCTCTGGAAGAATTGATCAATAAAACTATTCCTTCCGCCATCAGGATGAAAGATGATCTTGATATAGCGCCTGCAATGAGTGAGTTTGAATATTTGACGGAGTTAAAAAAGATGGCTGCTAAAAATAAAGTTTACAAATCATATATAGGCCAGGGATATTATGACACAATTGTTCCAGGTGTTATTCTAAGAAATCTTTTTGAGAACCCGGGCTGGTATACACAATACACACCTTACCAGGCGGAGATTTCACAAGGACGTTTGGAAAGTTTATTGAATTTTCAAACAATGGTAAGTGATTTAACTGCGCTGCCAATTGCAAATGCAAGTTTACTTGATGAAGGAACGGCGGCGTCAGAAGCAATGACAATGCTTTTCAATCATAAGAATCGTGACCATGAACACATAACAGCTCCGAATTTTTTTGTTGACGAAAAAATATTTGCGCAAACAAAAGATATTTTAATAACAAGAGCAAAACCTATAGGTATTGAATTGGTGTTTGCTAATTTTCATTCTGTACAATTAGATGATACTTTTTTTGGAGCTATTGTTCAATATCCTAACAGCGAAGGAAATATTGAAGACTATCGTGATTTTATAAATTCGGTTCATGAGGTAAATGCGCAGGTTGTAATGGCAACTGATTTATTGGCCTTAACTCTGTTAACTCCTCCGGGGGAGTTGGGTGCTGATGTGGCAATTGGCTCCTCACAAAGGTTTGGTGTACCATTGGGTTTTGGTGGTCCGCATGCTGCATTTTTTGCAACTAAAGATGATTTTAAAAGAAACATTCCAGGGCGTATAATAGGAGTAAGTGTGGATGCACAGGGTAATCGCTGTCTGCGTATGGCTTTGCAAACAAGAGAACAACATATCCGTCGAGAAAAAGCCACTTCAAACATTTGTACTGCACAGGCATTACTTGCAAATATGGCTGCAATGTATGCTCTATATCATGGCGCAGAAGGATTAAAAAATATTGCCAGGAGAGTTGCAGTGCTAACAAAAACATTGGCGAATGAATTGAAAGATTTAGGATATGAAATAAATAACGGGAATTATTTTGATACTATCTCTGTAAAAGTTGCTGATGCATCTATTATAAAAACAATTGCGGAAGCACACAAAATGAATTTTAATTATGTTGATGAAATAACAATTATTATTTCTCTTGATGAAGCAACTACGCAGCTGGATGTATTGAATATTGCGGGAATATTCAGCGCAGCAAAAGGAACCGATACTGCTGTTGCTACTTTTGATAATGAAACTAATCTTGAGAATATTCCATCTTCTCTTACAAGAACATCATCTTATTTACTGCATCCGGTTTTTAATAGTTATCATAGTGAAACCGAAATGATGCGCTATTTAAAAGTGTTGGAGAATAAAGATCTTTCTCTTGTACATTCTATGATATCACTCGGTTCCTGCACAATGAAATTAAATGCAGCGAGTGAATTAATCCCTGTGAGCTGGCCTGAATTCAGTAAAATTCATCCGTTTGCTCCGGTTGACCAGACCGAAGGTTATAAAATTATTATTAATGAATTAGAAGATATGCTTTGCACAATAACAGGATTTACAGCATGCAGCCTTCAGCCTAACAGTGGTGCCCAGGGCGAGTATGCGGGCTTATTAACAATAAAAGCTTATCATGATAACAGAAAAGATATTCACCGGAATGTTATATTAATTCCTATTTCTGC
>JAYVEA010000211.1:0-3714 GCA_043749085.1 Chitinophagales bacterium | reverse complement strand
AATTTGGCCCGGTAAGAACTGTAAAGCCAGAACTGGTTTTTGAAATTGCCTTTGAAGGTATTGCCGCAAGTAATCGTCATAAAAGTGGTGTAGCATTGCGTTTCCCAAGGATGAGCAGGTGGAGAAAAGATAAAAAAGTTGATGAAATAAATACGCTTGATGATCTAAAAGCAATGCTGAATATGTATGGAAAATAAAGTACCTCCTTAAAAAATCACGATGCACATTTTTATCTTCTTTTCTATTTTAATAACGCTGGCCGCGGCTTTCGCCTATCTGAATTTGCGAACGGTAAAGTTACCATTGGGCATCTTATTCATTACCATGGGCACGATGCTTTCTCTTATATTGATCGCTGCCGGGCATTTATTTCCTTCTGTCACCACATTTATAAAACAGGAATTATCTGCCATAGATTTTTCTGAATTCTTATTAGGTATTCTCTTAAGCTTTTTATTGTTTGCCGGATCTTTACGTTTGAACATGAATCAAATGCTGGCCTCTGCAAAAAGCATAACTGTTTTCGCAACGGTTGGAGTGCTTATTTCCACTTTTCTAATTGGCACATTGGCTTTTTATGTTTTGCAAATATTTTCAATTGATATCCCATTCATAAATTGTCTTTTATTCGGCGCACTTATCTCCCCTACTGACCCCGTTGCTGTATTAAGTATTTTGAAGGAAGCAAGAATATCAGATGCTATAAGAATAAAAATTGAAGGTGAATCTCTTTTTAATGACGGCATAGGCATAGTGGTGTTTGTTACAATAATGCAGTTAGCAGGCAGTGGTATTGAAAATTTAAATGTCGGTTCTATAGTTCTATTGTTTTTTAGAGAAGCAGTTGGAGGTATTATTGCCGGATTTATTATTGGATATGTGGGATATAGACTGTTAAGATCGATCGATCATTTTCAAACTGAGATATTAATAACGCTTGCAATGGTTATGGGAGGATATAGTCTTTGTCATTTTCTACATGTTTCAGGGCCGCTGGCAATGGTAGTGGCAGGACTCATCACAGGCAATAAAAGCATGGAGAATGCAATGTCTGATATTACAAGAGACTACACTGAAAAATTCTGGGAGATAACTGAAGATGTATTGAATGCAATTCTTTTTATTCTCATCGGTTTACAGCTTGCTATAATCAGTTTCAAATTCAACTTATTAATTATTGGATTGGTCATGGCCTTCCTTCTTATTTTGGTAAGATACATTTCCCTATTGGTACCTGCATTTTCCTTTTTCTTTAAAAAAGATTTGAAAAATAAAACACTGGAGATAATGACCTGGGGAGGGTTACGTGGAGGGATATCAATTGCCCTTGCGCTGTCATTACCTCAATCTATGTATAAAGATATTTTTGTACCTGTTACATTTATTATTGTTTTATTCTCCATAATAGTGCAGGGCTTTAGCATGAAATGGTTTGTGAAAAAGATATCATGATGTTGACAGAAACAAAAGGATACAAAACCATTATAGATTGGCTTGCATTTAAAGGCAACCAGCCTTTTGCTTTCCAGGAAGAAACATGGCAGCATATCATTGATGGCAAATCAGGTTTAGTAAATGCTCCTACCGGTTGCGGCAAAACATTCTCTGTATTCCTAGGCGCTTTAATTGATTTTATAAATCATCATCCAAAGGATTTTAAAACAAAAAATAAGAGTGGCTTGCAATTATTGTGGATTACGCCATTGCGTGCATTGGCAAAAGACATTGGCAGGGCAATGGAAGAAGTAATTGAAGAATTGGGAATGAATTGGAAGATCGGGATAAGAAATGGTGATACAGAAATGAATGAGCGGCAAAAACAAAAACGGCAAATGCCTGAAGTGCTGATCATCACTCCTGAAAGTCTGCACTTGTTATTGGCACAAAAAAATTACCCTGAAGTTTTTAAATTATTAAAAATTATTGCTGTAGACGAATGGCATGAATTGCTGGGAAGCAAAAGAGGTGTACAGGTTGAATTGGCAATTTCGAGAATAATAAATATTCAAAACCTGCCTGCCGGTAGGCAAGGTTCAATAAACAATATTCAATGTTCAATTTGGGGTATTAGTGCTACCATAGGAAACCTTGCACAGGCAAAGGATGTACTGCTTGCGCCACTTTCTAAAGAGGGAGTTATCGTTACTGCGAACATTAAAAAAAATATAGAGATAGAATCTGTGTTTCCGGATGAGATTGAAAAATATCCATGGGCAGGACATCTTGGAATAAAGCTGGTTGATAAAGTAATTCCAATTATAGAACAAAGCCAAACGACACTTATTTTTATTAATACGAGAGGAATGAGTGAAAGATGGTACCAGGAATTATTAACTGCATCTCCTGATCTGGCAGGCGTTATTGCTTTACATCATGGTAGCATTGAATATGATCTGCGTATGTGGGTGGAAGAAAATTTGCATACAGGAAAAATGAAAGCTGTAGTATGCACAGCCAGTCTTGATCTTGGCGTTGATTTCCGGCCTGTGGAAACTGTGATACAGGTTGGCTCACCAAAGGGAGTGGCAAGATTTTTACAACGTGCAGGTCGCAGTGGTCATCAGCCCGATGCAACAAGCAAAATTTATTTTCTTCCAACTCATTCTTTAGAATTGGTGGAAGCTGCAGCATTAAAAGAAGCCGCAAAACAAAATTTAATTGAAAGCAGGCAACCAAGAATTTTATGCATTGATGTATTGATACAATACCTCTCAACACTTGCTATATCCGATGGCTTTTACCCTGATGAAATTTTTAAAGAAATAAGATCAACGTATTGCTACAGGGACATAACAGAAAATGAATGGCAACAGATTTTACATTTTATAACTGAAGGTGGTGTGGCATTACAGCAATATGATGATTTTAAAAAAATAGAAATCCTGGATGGTTTATATAAAATAAATAACCGTCGTGTTGCGATGAGGCATCGAATGCACATTGGAACCATAGTAAGCGACCCCATGATGAAAGTTAAATTCATAAGTGGCGGCTATATTGGTGTTATTGAAGAATGGTTTATTAGCCGCCTGCAGGCCGGTGATGTATTTACACTGGCCGGAAGAAATCTTGAGTTTGTAATGATAAAAGATATGACGGTCCTTGTAAGAAAGTCAAGCTCAAAAAAAAGTATGGTGCCCAGCTGGCAGGGAGGCAGAGTGCCGCTTTCATCCAATCTTGGTTTTATGTTACGCAAAAAATTTGAAGAAGCAGCAGAAACAATTTCAATCTCTGGCAAAAAAAGAAAGAAAACAAATATTGAGTTAGAAGTATTAAAGCCTCTTTTTGATTTACAGGATTATCTTTCGCATATCCCGAAAGAAAATGAATTACTTATTGAGCAAATTGAAACAAGAGATGGTTATCATCTTTTTGTTTTTCCTTTTGAGGGAAGATTGGTACATGAAGCCATGGCAGCAGTTTTGGCTTATCGCATAAGTAAAATCACGCCTATAACTTTTTCCTTTGCTATGAATGATTATGGGTTTGAATTATTGAGTGATCAGCCAATTCCTGTTGATGACTCAAACGTGTATGAATTATTTTCTCCTGAAGACCTTTTCAGTGATATTCACAAAAGCATGAACAGTACTGAAATGGCAAGAAGAAAATTTCGTGACATCGCAACCATTGGCGGATTGATATTTCAGGGGTATCCCGGAGAACAAAAAAAAGCAAGACACCTGCAGGCTTCTGCTTCACTTTTATTTAATG
>JAYVEA010000210.1:0-3734 GCA_043749085.1 Chitinophagales bacterium | reverse complement strand
CTATTTTCTTTGTAAAATATTTTTTAAAATCGGTAAAAAATATCCAAGTAATATGAAGTAAACTATATAAAAACCAAAAATAATAATGCTGAAATTTGTGAATTTTTAATTTCTTTTTTCCTTCTGTAAATCTAAGCAATGGCCCCGCTTCTATATCATCATCAATTCCTTCAATATTAGTATAAGTATGGTGAATGATATTATGCTTCATATGCCACATTATTGCGCTGGCTCCTAAAAAATTTACAGAAAACCCCGCAATTTTATTTAGTGATTTATATTGGCTAAAACTGCCATGATTACCATCATGCATTACATTAAAACCGATGGCTGCAGTAAACATTGCCATCAGCAGGCACTCGGGAATAGCAAACCACCATGCTGGAGTAAAAAATACAAGATGTATGTACAAAGAAACATAACCTATGCAGAAAAAGATTGCTTTAGAAAGCAACCTTATATCACCGGTAGAAGGTTTTTTTATCTCTGAAAAATATTGATTAACTCTTGCTTTTATATCAGCGTGAAAAGTTGTCTTTCCGTTTAAAAATTTGGGCGTTACCATTGTATTATTAATATTTTTAATTGAATTTGCCATTTTATGATCAGGTATCTTTTTGTATCAATACATCAAAACTCTTTATTCCTATCATCTTTTTTGATAAAAAACCTTCGGCATATTTTACCCCAATTAATTTGCCAAACATTTTTGACCGGTAAATAATGCTTTCTAAAAATTCAGGAGATGAAATATATGTTTCCGGTTCCTTTGATCCTGAATTATAGAACTGACTTTTATATGCTTTTATTGCCTCGATCTTCTTATCAAAAACATCTGTAATATCTACCACAAAATCAGGATTAAAATACCTGTCCTGTATATAATTAAAAACGTATTTCGGTCGCCATGCCTTTTGTAAAGAACTGTTTTCTTTAGTTTCAATTTTCGTCAATCCGGATAAAAAGGATGCAGAATAAATAAGATCTGCTGCTCTTCCATGATCCGGGTGTCTATCTGCAGGCGCATTACATAAAACAATTTCAGGTTGATATTTTCGCAGGGAAGTGATTATTTTTCGCTGATGCTCTTCATCATTTTTAAAAAATCCATCAGCCATTGCTAAATTCTCCCTTATATCTATCCCCATTATTGCGGCTGCATCCGTAGCTTCCTGTTTTCTCGTTTCTGCAGTTCCTCTTGTTCCTAATTCCCCCCTGGTAAGATCAACAATTCCAACTTTCTTTCCCTTCATTTTTTCTACCAGTAATGCGCCGCTGCAACTTAATTCAACATCATCGGGGTGAGCGCCAAAGACGAGTATATCTAACTTCATTTTTTAATAGCTGCAAATCCAGCGAGGGAATAGTAAGTAATCGGGTTCAAAGGTAGTACAAAACAAACTAAAGGGGGGGTATATTAACTATTCATATAATTAACTGCTATAACCATACAATCGCCTGACTTCTTTAACGATCGTTTCTATGTCTGCATCTTCACCTTTGGGGTCATAAGGTTGTTTTAAATTGCTTCCAAAAAAGAAGGCAATAGTTTGCCAGAAACGTGCAGAGAATCCGCCTTTAAATTCTTTTAAAATATTATAGCAGTTATTGCCGGTTTCACGGTTGATGAGCTTCATTAATACTTTTCCCTGGTAAACTGAGAGATTCATTATAGGATCAGCAAATTCCTTTTTCAAATCTTTTTCGCGGCTGTTAATATAATTGGAAACATATGCCTTGTCTTTACCGGCAATATGTGCATTCACATCATTAAGAATTAATGCTGCTCTTTTAGCGTAAGGATAAGTAACATAAACGGCATTTCTAAGTCTTGTCCATTTTGCCCTTGCACTCTTGCTGTAGGAATAAATATATACCCCGGCAAGCACCTTTGCTTCCATAGTATCTCCTTCATAAACTACTGCACTTCTGATCAAAGTATCATGAACTCCCCATTGCGATGTTTGTGAAATGCTTTTAGTATAAATACAAAGAATTAGTAGTGAAAAGATAATTTTATAGGTGACAGTTTTCATACCTAACATAAATTTAAACTAATAACAGCGTTGTTTATGCAAGAATTTGTAAAATTTGTAAAATTAATTGGCAAGAAGAAACATGTAAAAGAGTCCGGCAATTACTGCAATTAATGCAATGGCAGCAAATAAAGGTTTTATTCCAGCCCGTCTGCTTAAAGAAACAATAAAGCCAGCAGCCATAATTATTAATCCTATCCACACTAAATTTATGTACGGAAATACATAAGCTTTCAAAGTAAGAAAGTCAGCAGGTATATCTGATTCTTTTACAGCAATTTTAAATTTCCCATCCTGTGCAATGCCTGCCAGTTTCACATATAGGTTTTTAGCAAAAACTGTATCGTCTTTATAATTCACCTCAAAATTATTTATAGATAGAACAGGGTAGGCTTTATAGCTTGTACTGTCTTTACTATAAACAGTAATATCAGCAACCAATGCAGTGTCAGTAGATTTAAAATGAAACCTTTCATTGCCGGGATTTTTGAGCACATCATTTAAAACCATGTAGCCTTTGGAATAAAAAATTGAATCTTTTATTTTTACTTCATGCATTTTAAATTGAGCTGTATCTATTATACTGCTTCTATCTGCCAAAGAAGAAATATAGGTGAACACATCATGAAAAAGATAATGCCTGATATCAGGATTTGAACTCAGGTTATTATCTTTCATTTTATAAACATCAGGAGTGAGCGTAAAATTTTCTAAAATCTTTCCGGTTGACAGATCCATTTTTTCAACCGTCAACTTATAGAATGCCCGGTTCTTTTCCTTTACTGCAGATGAATCTCCTGTGTACGTTACCAGGTAATCTGCCATCCGTGTTGGAACCATTTTTATCAGCGTCAAATTTTCCAGCGGGTCTTCGGTACTTCTGCCTTTAGGGTCTTGCGCAAAAGGAACAAACAAACCTGTTTTCCTGTTATCACTTATAACTTTTTTATTTCCCGAGGAAACAAGCATTCCCACTATCATCAATGCAAATCCTGTATGCGCAATTGCTGCGCCTCCGGCTTTAAGATTTCCTTTTAAAACACTCCATAGATAAGATGCATTTGCTATGGCTGAAAAAGTAGTTGCAAAGATGGCCAGGTAAATTGCGACTAAAAATCCAGCGCCTTGTTTAATATATTCTATTGGATAAAAAACAGCAAGTAAGATTGTAATAATAAATGCTGCACAAAAAGGAACTGAGATCTTCTTTAAAAAATATTTTTTATTAGTTTGTTTGTATTTAAAGTATTGCGACGCTGCTGTAAGAATTCCAATTATCACTGCAACCAAAACCATCACTTTGTTATAAGTAAATTCCCTGTCCTGCGGATCAGCAATGTTTGTATTAAATATTTTATTGTAAACAGGCACTGATGTAACTGCTATAATAAATAAGGCAGAAAGAAAAACGATTAATGAACCAATGAACATCCAGAATTCACGGGAAGAAATATTTTCTTCTTTATAAACCGCAGGCATTTGTTTGGCATTTTTAAAAAAAAGAATGAACATCGGGATTGGAATAGCCAAAGTAAACAAGCCAATTAAAATATTCATAGCCATTCCTGCTTCGGTAAATGAATGCACCGATGTGTCGCCTAAAATTCCTGTTCTTGTTAAAAAAGTAGAGTATAAAACAAATGCATTGGTAAGAATAATAAATAAAAAAGAAGCTTTAAGAGAATTACCGGTAGCATT
>JAYVEA010000209.1:0-3738 GCA_043749085.1 Chitinophagales bacterium | reverse complement strand
TATTTGGTTTGCTCACCGTTTTATTTTGCTGGCCTTTTTACAATTCATCTTTTAATAAAACAGAACGGCTGCAATATTTTATAAAGATCGCTATTGCCACAAGTATTTGGGGATTAACAATAGAATTTATACAAAAATATTTTATACCCGGGAGAAGTTATGATCTGCTCGATTGGGCTGCAGATAGTATCGGCGCGTTGATCGCTTATTGGTTTTGCAGAAAGAGGTTTATCAATTAATATAGTAGCTTTATTATGCTATGAGAAATTTTACCAAGATAAAGCACCCATTTATTCTTCTTAGTTTCTTCGCAATAATTGCAACTAATCTCAAAGCTCAAAAGAAAATATCTTTAGATATAAACTTTACAGGACTTCAATCTATCGGCTACGACATTACTAAAATACGCCAATCAAATATTCAACCTGTAACAGTATATTATTTTTCGAAAAAAAAATTTGAGCAACCATATTTTAATATACTTGGCAATTTAGCCTATGCTGTAAATCCAAACATTTTAATGGGATTACAAACCGGCATTTATGCTCATTTTTCTGAGCGATATTTTGGATTTACTAAATCATTAACAGTATCTGTTCCTGTAATGATAACAGGTAGAGTTAATGTGATGAAAATTAATTCAAGACAGATAGGAATAAATTTTACAGCCGGTAAAAATTTCTTCGATATTCATGCAGGCGAGATGGAATTAAAAAATGGCCTTTTATTTAATGAATCTGTTTTTTGCATTATAAAAAAAAGCCGTATTTTAAAATTGGGGATAGAACAGGATGTCAATAATGAATATTTTTACTTTACCGCAGATAATCCTTTGAATAAAAATGAAACATTTGAGTTCCATTTGAATAGATTATCACTTGTACTTTCTTATGGGATTATTTTTAAAAGTAATGCTATTCATTTGCCATAATACATCTATTAAGTAATTGTAATATCGTACATCGTACTTCTTACATCGTACATTCTTCCCCAGCTTGTTTCATAAACATTTAATCAATACATTTGCCTATATGAAGAGTGTTGAAAATATGGAGTATAATACCACCAGGAATCATTTGGTGATAAGAGAGTATGGCCGTCACATACAAAAAATGGTTGAATACCTGCTGGCTTTGGAAGACAGGGAAAAACGCCAGAAAAATGCGTATGCCCTAATTGAACTGATGGGCTTTTTAAATCCGCATTTAAAAAATGTGGAGGATTTCCGTCATAAGCTTTGGGATCATTTGTTTTTAATAAGCGATTTTAAGCTGGATGTTGAAAGTCCTTACCCGATCCCCACAAGAGAATCTTTAAAAGCCAAGCCCGATGCTTTGCCTTATCCCAAAAGATATCCAAAGTATAACCACCTGGGTAAAAATATTGAGATCGTTATTGATAAAGCATTGCAGGAAGAAGATGCTGAAAAGCGCCAGGGATTTGCCAATGCAATTGCATACTACATGAAGCTTACCTACAGCAACTGGCATAAAGAGCTGGTTCATGATGATAATATTCAAACCGAATTAGCTTCTATTACAAAGGGCGAATTAGAATTCAATAACAAGCCATTTGTAAAACACAGGGTTGATAACCGTGGTGACAGGGATGATTATGCAAGTGGTGGTGGCGGCAAGTATCGCAAAAATTTTGGACCACGAAATAATAACAGGAATAACCAGGGAAGAGATAACAGGAATAATAACAATCGTAATAACAAGTTTAAAAAAAGATATTAAAACAAACCAGTTTTATTTTTAAAATAATGCCCCTGCATTCGAAAGTTAATGCCGGGGTTTTTTATTTTTGGGCATTAAACTTTTTCAATGAGTTCATTTGAAGTTACAGGCGGAAGAAAATTAAACGGTGAGATAACACCCCAGGGAGCGAAGAATGAGGCTTTACAGGTAATCTCTGCAGTTTTACTTACCAGTGAAAAAGTTACTATCAATAATATCCCTGATATCTTAGATGTGAATTTACAAATAGAATTGTTGGGAGAACTGGGTGTAAAAATAGAGAAGATAAATACACATGCTTATATTTTTCAGGCTGATGATATTGATATAGAATATTTACACAGTAATGCCTTTCATAAAAAAAGCGGCCGCCTTCGCGGAAGTGTAATGCTTGCCGGGCCTATGCTTGCAAGATTTAAAAAAGCATTTATTCCAAAACCCGGCGGAGATAAAATCGGGCGCAGAAGATTAGATACACATATCAATGGCTTTGAAAAACTTGGAGCAACTATTTTATACGACACCGAAGATCATTTTTTTCATTTACAAACTGATGAATTAAAAGGCACCTACATTTTACTTGACGAGCCAAGTGTAACAGGAACCGCCAACATTGTAATGGCTGCTGTTATGGCCCACGGCATTACTACCATTTATAATGCAGCGTGTGAACCTTATATACAACAGCTTTGTAAAATGCTTACCAGCATGGGAGCAAAAATAACTGGTGTTGGCAGTAACATGCTTTCAATTGAAGGTGTAGAAAAATTAGGTGGAACAGAGCATACCATTTTACCGGATATGATTGAAGTAGGTTCCTTTATCGGGCTTGCAGCAATGACGCAAAGTGATATTGTAATTAAAAATGTTGGGCTTAAACATTTAGGAATAATTCCTGAAAAATTTCAGCAGCTTGGTATAAAGATGAATTTTATTGAAGATGATATTCATGTGCCTGCACAATTTTCATATGAGATAAAAACTTTTTTAGATGGCTCGATTCTTACCATTTATGATCATCCATGGCCGGGACTTACACCCGATCTTTTAAGTATTATTTTAGTGGTTGCTACGCAGGCCAAAGGAAGTGTATTGATCCATCAGAAGATGTTTGAAAGCAGGTTATTTTTTGTAGACAAGATGATTGAAATGGGTGCCCGTATTGTTTTATGCGATCCTCATCGTGCAGTTGTTGTAGGATTGGAAAGAGTAAATCATTTAAGAGGTATTGCGATGAGCAGCCCGGATATCAGGGCCGGCGTGGCTTTGCTTATTGCCGCATTAAGCGCAGAAGGAAAAAGCATAATTCAAAACATAGAGCAAATAGACCGTGGCTATCAGAACATCGATGAAAGATTAAATAATTTAGGAGCGGAGATAAAGAGAGTTAATTGAAAGGTAAATACAGTAATCAGAGATTAGTTATCAGCAACGCGTAGTAAGTACATTAAATATTTTTATTTCCTTTTAATCCCATTAATCACATAAATCGTGGTTCAGACAATGAAGAAAGAATACCAAAAGATGATCGTGATAACTGCTCCGTCAGGGGCAGGTAAAACATCTATAACCCGTCATTTAATGAAAGCGTTTCCACAACTTTCATTTTCAATTTCTGCCGCTACCAGGCAACCGAGATCAGATGAAAAAAATGGGGTTGATTATTATTTTATTCCTGTGGATGAGTTTCAGAAAAAAATTTTGAATGAAGAATTTGTAGAATGGGAAATGGTGTATGAAGGAAAATATTATGGCACATTAAAATCTGAACTGCGTCGTATGTGGAACAACGAACAGATACCCGTGCTCGATATTGATGTACAGGGAGCCATTCATGTTCAGAAAGAATATCCGGTAAACTCTCTTTTTATTTTTATCAAGCCACCGTCAATTGATGAACTTAAAAAGCGCCTTGAAAGCCGGGGTTCAGAAAGCCCGGAATCATTGCAGACAAGAGTTAGCAAAGCTGCTTACGAACTTTCATTTGTTAATCAATTCA
>JAYVEA010000208.1:0-11937 GCA_043749085.1 Chitinophagales bacterium | reverse complement strand
GCGCCTTATTAGGATTGCTTTTAAAGAACAGTATTACAAATGAGGGTTGGAAATTTTTAGCCACAGGAGTTTGCGGAGGATTTACAACATTTTCTGCTCTTTCATTAGAAGGTGTTGAATTATTGCAACAGCAGCGTTACGGAATATTTTTATTATACTTTTTGCTTAGTATTATCTTTTGTCTGGCCGCTACTTTTTGCGGCTATACTCTAACCAAATAATTTTTTATGTATGTACTGCATCCATGGCATGGCGCTCATTACGGCAAAAAAGCGCCTGAGGTAGTAAATGCATTAATAGAGATACCGCAAAACTCAAAAACAAAATACGAAATTGATAAAACAACAGGCCTATTAAAATTAGATCGTGTTATTTATTCATCATTTCATTACCCGGTTAATTATGGATTTATTCCTCAAACTTTAGGAAAGGATGGTGACCCATTGGATATATTAGTTATCTGCTCAGAATCTATTCAATCTTTATGCCTTGTAGAAGCGTATGTTATAGGTAATATGCAGATGATAGATACAGGACTGATTGATGATAAAATTATTGCTGTTGCTGCCAAAGACCCCACAGTAAATTTTATAACCAGTATTGATGCAGTTCCACCACATTTTTTTACTGTACTGAAAAATTATTTTGAGCAGTATAAAGTTTTAGAAAATAAAAAGGTTGAGATAAATGATTTCCAGGATAAAGCAGAAGCTTTTGCTGTTATCAATGAATCGATAGAATATTATAAAGAAAAATTTCCTAAACAATAATACTAAAACTTATGACCATACAAACTATTCTTATTCTGCTGATAGTCGGTGTTGCGGCAGGTGTGCTTTCAGGCTTAGTAGGAATTGGCGGAGGCCTTATCATTGTTCCGGCATTAATATTTTTTTTAGGCTTCTCACAAAAACTGGCACAGGGAACATCACTGGGCATATTGCTTTTACCAATAGGTGTTTTAGCTGTTTTACAATATTACAAAGCCGGTTATGTAGATATAAAAACAGTTTGGCTTGTAGCGCTTGGATTTTTAGCAGGCGGCTATTTCGGCAGCAGAATAGCGCTGAGTTTACCACAGGATACACTAAAAAAGATATTCGCAATTGTATTATTGCTGATAGCTTTTAAAATGCTTTTTATTGATAAGAAAGTAAAAGAGATTGCAGGTAAAAGTGAAAAAGTAAATTCTGCTGCAGAATATCACTCGCAATCATAAAATATTAATTGCTGATCTTAATATATCTTTTAATTACTCTGAGTTTATGAGTTCTCTGTTTGGTTTCTAAATTAATAATCCCTTCATTGTCTATTTTATCCAGTCTTACTTTACCGGATGAATGAATTATTTCCTGCGGATTTAATATAATTCCTACATGGATTATTTTTCCTTCTTCATTATCAAAAAAAGCCAGGTCTCCGCAAACTGCGTCTTTGAGCGCAGTAACTGTATCACCTTTTTCTGCCTGTTGCCAGGCATCCCGTGGTAATGGAACATTTAAAAATTTATAAACAAGTTGGCTATACCCGCTGCAATCAATGCCAAACACGCTTTTACCACCCCATAAATAGGCTGTGTTTAAAAATTTAAATGCTATCTGCTTAATTATTTTTGAATTTATTTTCACCACCAGGGGCTTCCATACTTTACCTGAATATTTTACTAAATTCTTTCTCCAAAAAGCCCTGCCATGCGTTAATGAGGTAAGAGAACTTCCTAATGGTACATACATTTGATGCCCATTATAATCCACCTCGTTAACCCACTCATCGGTAAGTTCTTTATCTGCCTGCAAATAATTTTCTTCATCAATTTCTACAACATGGCTAAGCTGGCACCAGCCTTCATAATCATCATACCTGCATTTTACTTTGATCCAATTATCCGTACCATATTCTAAAAGCATACAGCATTCGCCAAACAATAACTGGCTCACCATTTCGCTTCTGTGTGAAGGTTCTTTTCTCAGTGCACTTACCGGAACACAACACCCTGCATACTTCATAAACTTATTTTTTGTTCTCAATCTCTAAATTATGGAATTTATTTATGTTTACATCTCAGGTAAATATCGTTAATCCAAATCTGAATTTGCAAAAATTAAACCATATTGAGGATAAAGAATTGTTGGATAGATTTTATGCTGACCACAATAATGAATGGCTTGATGCATTATTACCACGATATACGCTTTTACTGTTTGGTGTTTGCATGAAATATTTAAAAAATGAAGAAGATGCCAAAGATTCTGTACAACAAATATTTTTGAAGGTAATAAATGAATTATACAAATACAAGGTTGAATATTTTAAAAGCTGGATATACATGATAGCCAAAAATCATTGCCTGATGAAACTGAGAGATAAAGGAAAATATCCGGTAGCCATAACAGAAAGCATGGCGGCGACACCGGAGATAATTGAGGATAAAAATCTACTTATTGAAAAAGATAATACGCTAACTGAGATGCAATCAGCATTACAGCAACTCAGCCATGAGCAACAACTATGTTTAACTTTGTTCTATCTTGAAAAGAGATCATACACTGAAATAGCTGCCAACACAGGATTTAGCATGATGAAGGTTAAAAGTAATATACAAAATGGTAAAAGAAATTTAAGATTGCTTCTTGAAAAGAAAACTGGTAATAGTTGATGGTTGATTGTTAATAGTAAAAAAAACTTAAAAAAAATGGCGTTTAGATTTGAAGAACTTAAGGTGTGGCAAAGGGCTCTGGAATTATGTAATGAAATAGATCTTCTTACTAAAGGTTTCCCTGTAGAAGAAAGATATAGTTTATCCGGCCAAATTAAAAGAGCTGCAGATTATGTTGTACTAAATATCGCTGAGGGCAGTACAGGGCAATCGATTCCTGAATTTAAAAGGTTCTTAACAATTGCTCTTCGCTCTGCTATTGAAGTTGTAGCATGTTTGTTTATTTCAAAAACAAGAAATTATTTGACAGATGATATATTTAAAATAAAATATGATCAATACGAAATTCTTTGTAAAATGATTACCAAATTAAGAAATTCGATGTAACAGTATGAACTATACGCCATGAACTATTAACAATGAACAATGAACTAAAAGACATATTATCCAATAGCAATAAAGATATCGACAATCAAAAGTTGATGGATTATCTAAGCGGCAAACTGTCTGCAGAAGAAAAACATGAGATCGAAAAGCAGATGACAGATTCTGAATTTGTAAATGATGCTGTAGAAGGTTTGGAAGAAGTGAAAAATAAAAAAGATCTCTCCTCTTTTGTAGAACAGCTAAATGCCGATCTTCATAAACAGTTAGATAAAAAGAAAAGGAGGAAACAAAAACGGGCTCTCAAAGATCAACCCTGGCTTTACCTCACCATAGTTCTTCTCCTTTTAATTATAATAATTTGTTTTATTGTAATTAAAAAACACCTGGATGGTGAAAAAAATTTACAGAGAAGATTACCCAACTCTGAACAAAATCATCTTAAATAAAAAATCCCCTGTATTAACCAGGGGACATTTATAATAGTTTAATAAGACCAATTATTTCTTATCCGCTTCTTTTTTTATTTTATCAGCGCCCTCTTTAACTTTAGCTGCTGCTGTATCCATTTTTTTCGCTGCAGAATCAACAAGTGATTTAGCTTCATTCATCATTTTCTTTGTAGTGTCCATTACACTTTGTGAGGTAGAGTCCATTTTTGTAGAATCAGTAGTAGTTTCTGTTTTGGTTTCTCCGTTATTACAAGCGGTCATAAATGCAGCAATAGCTACAATAGCAATTAATTTTTTCATTTTATAAATTAGTTTATTTGTGGCGAATGTAGGCAAAATTATTAACAGACAATTTGAAAGTAAAAGAAATATCTGAAAATGAAATATGCTCTAACCTACCCTGGCGTTATGGATAAAAAAATCCCGCAATCATACGGGATTTTTTAATTTAATTATGAAGAATTCTTCATTTTAGAATATCATTTTTTCATGTCCATTTTCATATCCATCATTTTACCGTCCTTATCCATCATATGTCCATCTTTATCACACATCATACCTTCTTTCATCATCATTTTCTTTCCGTCCGCCATTATCATTTCTCCGTTCGGCATCACTTTACATCCGTCAGTACATGTCATTGGTTTATCCATAGCCACCCATGCGCCATTCATCATTACCATCATTTTACCATCTTTCATAGTCATGGTTCCTTCTTTCATAGCGGATGCGTTATCCATTTTGGTTGCAGTAGTGTCCATCTTAGCAGCATCATTCATCATTTTAGTAGAATCAGTGTTAGTAGTTTCTGTTTTAGAAGCATTGTCATTACATGCAGTCATAAAAGCAGCAATAGCTACAATAGCAATTAATTTTTTCATTTTAAAAATTTTAAGTGTTTTTTTAATGGGCGTAAGGTAGCTGAAATTATGAAATAAGCAAATTTTAGAAGATGTATCTTTTATTTCTTCCTGAAGAAAATACGTACAGGAACACCGGTGAGTTTAAAATTCTCTCTTAATTTATTTTCAAGATAATTTTTGTAAGGATTTTTTATATCATCAGGATAATTACAGAAAAATGCAAAAGAAGGAACAGGAGTTGGTAGCTGAGAGACATATTTAATTTTTACAGCATTGCCCCGGACTACCGGTGCATGATATGCTTCCACAGCTTTTAGCATTGCATCATTCAATTTAGATGTAGCAATTTTCTGTTTCCTGTTTTCAGCAACTTCTAATGCAACTTCCATTGCTTTAAAAATTCTTGTTTTTTCTGTGGCCGAAATAAAGAGTATGGGAACATCATTAAAGGGCGCCAGGCGTTTCTTTAATTCTTTCTCATAATCCCTTGCGCTATTTGTTTCCTTTTCTACCAGGTCCCATTTATTTACCAACACAACTATTCCCTTTCCTTTTTTTACTGCAAGTGAAAAAATATTAAGATCCTGTGCTGTTAATCCTTTTTCTGCATCTAAAAGAAATAAGCATACATCAGCTTCATCCATTGCTTTTATTGCACGTATCACAGAATAAAATTCAAGGTCTTCACTTACTTTCGTTTTCCTTCTTATGCCCGCTGTATCAATTAAAATAAATTCTTTATTGAAAAGATTATAAGTAGTATGAATGGTGTCTCTTGTAGTGCCGGCTATATCGCTAACAATAGTTCTCTCCTGCCCTGTTAATGCATTAAGTAAAGAAGACTTACCAACATTAGGCTGGCCAATAATTGCAAACTTTGGCAACTCTCCGGACTCTACAATTTCTTCATCAGGAATCAAAGAGCAAACGTCATCAAGAAGGTCACCAATGCCTGTACCACTTACAGAGGAAACAAAATATATTTTTTCAAAACCTAAGCTATAAAATTCTGAGGCTTCCAAAAGCCTTGCATGATTATCCACTTTATTTATCACCAGGTAAACAGGTTTTTTGCTACGCCGTAAAATTTCGGTCATTGATTCATCTAGGTTGGTTATGCCGGTTGTTACATCGCACATAAAAATAATTGCATTCGCCTCTTCCAATGCGATCAATACCTGCTTACGTATTTCTCTTTCAAAAACATCAGTGCTGTGCGGCACAAATCCTCCTGTATCAACAACATTAAAAGTTTTGCCGGTCCATTCCGCAACTCCATATTGCCTGTCTCTTGTCACCCCGCTAATGTCATCAACAATAGCTTTGCGCTGTTCCAACATGCGGTTAAAAAACGTACTCTTACCCACGTTGGGCCTGCCCACAATTGCAACTGTATAACTCATAATAAAATTTGTAAATTCGAAAATCAGCGCAAAGGTATTGCTTATGTTTTTTGCAGATTTGCTTTTAACTTTTGAAGATGATCATAAAAATCAGGATAGGATTTATTAATAGCATCGGCATCATAAATTATTGTTTCGTCTTCTGCAGATAAGGCGGCTACAGCACAAGCCATTGCAATACGATGATCGTGATGTGAGTGCACATTCGCTCCTGTTAATCTTGTATTGCCTGTTATAAGCATAACATCTTCTTTAACTTCAATTTCAACTCTCATTTTTTTAAATTCCTCCTTCAAAGAGAGGGCACGATTACTTTCTTTATGTGTTAATCTATTCACCCCTTTTATAGTTGTTACACCATTACAGTAAGCAGCAAGTGCAACTAAGGGAGGAAAAAGATCAGGACAATCAGTTGCGTCAAATTGAAATGCTGTAAGTTGTGTTGGCGAAATAGTGATTTTATCATCGATAGTAACTTTCGCCCCCGATATTTTTAATGCTGATAAAATTTCTTTATCTGCCTGCGCAGAATTTATGTCTAATCCTTCCACAGTTATTTCTCCTGCTATTGCCCCTGCAACTAATAAAAAGGCAGCGCCGCTCCAGTCACCTTCAACGGTATAGTTTGTAATTTGTGGTTTGTAGTTTTTGGTTGGAGCGAAATGAAATTCTTTATAATTTTTATTCTCTACATTCCAGCCAAAGTGCTTCATTACATTTAGGGTAAGATCTATATAAGGCTTGCTTTTAAGATCTGTTACTTTTATTGTAACAGGCGCAGTACATGCCTTTGCATATGCCATTAAAAGACCGGTCAAGAACTGAGAACTCAAAGAGCCATCAATAGTAATATCAGCAGGCTGTAATGGACCCTTTATTTTTATCGGCAGCTTACCCTCGTTTGATTGAATCTGGATTTTTAATAAAGGAAATATCTCATCAAAAAAATTCATAGGCCTTTGCAATAAACTTCCGTTTCCGTTTAATATTATTTCCTGTGAACTTAATGCAGCAATCGGCGCAAACATTCTTAATCCTAATCCACTTTCTCCGCAATTAATTTCCGGAGAAACACTAACTACACCCCTGGATGAAATCAATAAATCATTTCCTGATTGCTTTACAGTAGCACCTAATTTTTGGATTACATCTAATGCTGCAAGATCATCGTTGCTTTTTCCGGGATTGCGAATGATTGTATCCCCCTCTTTTAATAATGCTGCAGCACATGCCCGCTGCATCGAGCTTTTAGAAGCTGGAGCATGAACAATACCAGAAATTGAAGAAGGCCGAATAGTAACTATCATACCCCTAAATCCCCTAAAGGGGACTTTGTAGCTTTATAAATTTTTAAAAAATAATTCTTTAAGTTGATGCAATTGAATTGACTTTACAATACCTTCCCCAATTTTATTTAGCAGAATAAAATTCATCGTGTCACCTGCTTTCTTTTTATCCATTAATAATACTTCCCAAACTTTTTCTTTATCAAATTTGAGATCAACAGGAAGATTATACTTTTGTAAAACATTAATAACTTTTTCTTTTTCTTTAGAAGAAAAACCATTTATCTCCTCTGAAATTTTACAGGCTGCAACCATTCCAATACTTACTGCATGGCCATGAGGTAACTTGTATATGTTTTCTATTGCATGGCCAAGTGTATGACCAAAATTCAATAGCTTTCTTTCTCCTGTTTCAAACTCATCACTGGAAACAATATTATATTTTATTCCTGCATTTCTTTTAATCAGCTCCGCAATTTTCTCCGGCAACTGTTGAAATATTTGTAAAGAACTATTTTCTAATAATTCAAACATCTCTGCATCCTTTATACAGGCATGTTTTATAATTTCTGCAAAGCCATTTACCCATTCTTCCTGTGGTAAGGTTTTTAAAAAGGAATAATCAAATAATAAGAATTCCGGATGACGAATAACTCCAACCAGGTTTTTATATAACCCAACATCTACCCCATTCTTACCGCCTATTGCTGCATCAACCATTGCTAAAATAGATGTAGGAACAAATGCAAACTTTATCCCTCTCATATACACTGAAGCTGCATAGCCTGCAATATCTGTAACCACACCACCGCCAACACCAACAATAAAACTCGCCCTGTCAGCCTGTAATTTTATTAATTGATTGATAACATTATCAACCGTTGATTGCTGTTTATGTTCTTCACCAGCCTTTATAGCAATTACTTTCCAATCCTTAAATTTTTCAGAATACAGTGATGCAATATTCTCATCAGTAATAATTATTGCTTTCTCTTTAGGTACCAGTTCTTCTGAAAAAGAAAAATCAGCATCAAAATAACACTCAACTGTTTTAGATGAAAACTTATATTGCTGCTTATCCATTAATCATTCATTATTTTATTCTGGTGATTTATACTTTCCAAATGCACTGCATCAAAATATTTAGTGATAAACTCTTTGCTTAATCCTAATTTTTCACCTTTCTTAAATGCTCTCTCCAGGATATCATTCCAACGATTAGTTTGCAGGATAGTGATGTTATTTTCTTTTTTATAGACACCTATTTTATCGGCGATCTTCATTCGTTGTCCGATCAATTGCAGTAATTCATCATCAATATGATTGATCTGTTCTCGTAAAGTAGCCAATGCTGTAATAAATTCTTTTGCATCTGTGTTTTCTGAACGCCATTTTAATGCATCAAGCATTTCTGCCAAACGCTCCGGTGTTATCTGTTGCTTGGCATCGCTCCATGCATTATCAGGGTCAATATGGCTTTCAATCATCAGGCCATCAAAATCAAGATCGATACTTTTTTGTGCTACTTCCTGCAGCATGGTTCTGTTGCCACAAATATGTGAAGGATCACAAATAAGAATCATACCAGGAAATCTTCTTTTCATTTCAATAGGCAAATGCCACATAGGTGCATTGCGAAATTCAGTATTCCCATAGTTTGAAAATCCGCGGTGAATCATACCTATTTTTTCAACGCCAACTTTTTGCAGACGTTCAATTGCACCACACCACAGATCAAGATCAGGATGAACAGGATTTTTTATCAGCACAGGAATGTCCACTCCACGCAACGCATCTGCCACAGCCTGCACACTAAAAGGGTTTACAGTTGTTCTTGCACCTATCCACAAAACATCTACATCAAACTGCAATGCATCCTCTACATGTTTTGCTGTTGCCACTTCAACTGTGATCGGTAAGCCCGTTAATTTTTTTGCTTTATCCAGCCACGCCAGCCCCTTTACACCAATTCCTTCAAACAAACCAGGTTTGGTACGTGGTTTCCAGATTCCTGCACGCAACATATCTACCTTACCTGTATTAGCAAGGCGTGTAGCGGTTTCCACAACCTGCTCTTCTGTTTCGGCGCTGCAGGGTCCGCTTATTATTAGCGGACGTTTATTCCATTTTTCCTGAATTGATTCTTTCATTGTTTTTGTTTCTGTTTGCATTATAATTAATTTTTTGTTATCAGCATTTGTTCTTTAATCGCCTTCATTGGCGTCGCACTCTTGTACTTTATTTCCTTATTCAGCTTTTCTCACCGCAGAGAAAATGAGTTAATTGAGTTTTCGCAGAGATACTCTGCGTTACCTCTGCTTCTCATATTCTCTGCGGTTATTTTTATTTAAGTCTTTTGACCTATTCCAATTATCATAACTCATTTCAAATTTTATTTCACCTTTTCCATGAACACCAATTTCTTTCCATCCATTCATCCTGTAAAATTTTTCTGCCTTAGTATTTGGCGCAGTGCCTAACCAAACTTTTTCTTTGGTTTGATCAAAATACCAATCAAGCATTTTTTTATGCAACCTATTTCCAATTCCTTTTGCTTCATATTCAGGATGTACAAATAATGCCCAGATATTATTTTCTTTAAGATCAGCAATAGAAAATCCGACAATATTGTCATCAATCTCACATACCCAACCTTTGCCACGAAGGGTCAAAAACGCTTCACAATCCTTATCAGTAACCAAAGCAGAATCAGATAAAACATTTTCTTTTACTGAATGTCTTACCATTTGTATCTGCGGTATATCACTAATATCTGCTTCTCTGAAGATCATTTTAAAATTCTTTGTTTATAATATTACCACTAAGGCACAAAAGCGGAAATTTCCACAAAGGCTTTGTGTTTCTTAGAGTCTTTGTGTCTTTGTGGCAAGTAATCTTATTTTAAAATTCTTTTTATTTTATTTGCATTCTCCATCAGCTCCGTCAGGTATTCTAAATTTTCTTTTTCCAGGCTTGCTTTAAACTTTTTTAGTTGCGAAATATGTTCATTCAAAACATCCAGTACATTTTCCCGGTTCTGCATAAAAATGGGTGCCCACATTGCAGGATTACTTTTTGCCAAACGAACCGTACTTTCAAAACCGGCACTTGCCAATTCAAAAATGGCATCTTCTTCTCTTTCTTTTTCCAACACAGTATTTGCCAATGCAAAAGATGTTATGTGAGAAATATGACTAACATAAGCGGCATGCAGATCGTGAGGTTCCGAATCCATAAATAACAAATGCATGCCCAATGAACGATATAACTTTTCAATAACTTCAACTGCATTAGCGTCACTTTTTTCTTTTTCACAAATAACACATGCCCGTCCTTCGAATGCTCCTTTCACAGCGGCTTCCGGTCCGCTATATTCTGTACCCCACATAGGATGCGTAGCAACAAATCGTTTCCGCATTGGATGATCTTGAAGCGATTTACATAGTGCATCTTTGGTAGAACCTGCATCTGCAACAATTTGTTTATCATTCACCAAATCCATTATCTGTTTCATCACAGGAATGGTTACATCAACAGGAATGGCCACATAAATAAGATCACTTTGTTTTACTGCATCTTCCAATGGCAATGCTTCGTCTATTATTCCAAGTTCCAATGCTTTTTTAAGACTTGCTTCTGTTCTGCTAACACCAATCACTTTTTTTGCAAATCCTTTTTCCTTCATTCCTAATGCAAATGATCCGCTTATTAAACCAACACCTACTATCGTTATAATGGCCCCCTCTAAATCTCCCCCCAAAGGGGAGACTTTCGCAGGCTGTATATTTTGATGTTCTTTCATTTTATTAATCCCCCAAATTTTATTTATAGGATTTTATTCTGTGTGTCGCTTCTTCAATTTTTTCTTCAGTGGTACACAAACTCACCCTGATATATTTATCGCCTGCACTTCCAAAAATTCCTCCCGGAGTTATAAACACATTTGACTCATGTAAAATATTATCACTTAATTCATATCCATCTTTATACTTAGAAGAAATAGATGCCCAAACAAATAAACCCGCCTGGCCTTTATCAAATGAACAATTCAATAATTCAAGTAATTCAAATACTTTATGTCTTCTTTTTCTATATACTTTATTTACTTCATCATGCCATTCCTGCCCCAGTTCCAAAGCCTTCGCTGCAGCCAATTGCAGAGGAAGAAACATACCGCTATCCATATTACTTTTAAAACGCAGCACATCATCAATCCTTTCTTTTGCTCCTACCAGCATTCCAATTCGCCAGCCTGCCATATTATGACTTTTACTTAAAGAGTTTAATTCAACCGCAACATCCTTTGCTCCATCAACACTTAACAAACTCATTGGCCCATCATTCAAAATAAAACTGTAGGGATTATCATGAACGATTAAAATATTATGCTTCTTTGCAAAGGAAATTATTCGTTCAAACAATTCTTTTGTTGGCAATTGTCCTGTTGGCATCTGAGGATAATTCACAAACATCAGGCCCCCTCTAAATCTCCCCCCAAGGGGGAGACTTTTGTAATCTTCAATTATTTGTTCTAACTCTTCAAAATCCGGAAACCAGGTATTCTCTTCTTTCAATTTATATTCTACAATGTTCGCTCCTGCAATTGTTGCCGCACTTCTGTAGGTTGGATAGCCGGGATTGGGGATTAAAACAACATCGCCTTCGTTTAAATATGTCATGCAGATGTGCATTAAACCTTCTTTGCTTCCGATAAGCGGCAAAATTTCGGTATCGGCATTCAGTTCAACATTGTACCATTTTTTATACCACTTGGAAATTGCATTCCGTAATACAGGACTTCCTTTATAATTCTGGTATCCATGCTGATTGGGTTTTAACGCTTCTTCATACAAAGTTTTTATTACATCTGGATGCGGCGGCAAATCAGGACTT
>JAYVEA010000207.1:0-11962 GCA_043749085.1 Chitinophagales bacterium | reverse complement strand
ATTTTTTGTAATTATTTTTATATGGACTGTTTCATGGCTTAACTGGAATATTTTTGCTCCTAAAAATTTACGCTTTGATCCATTCCCGGGTTTCGTTCTTTGGTTATTTATATCCAATATGATACAACTATTTCTAATGCCCCTTATCATGCTTGGACAAAATCTTCAGGCAAAACATTCAGATTTAAGAGCAGAAGCTGACCTTAAAATTAATGTTCAGGCTGCATTGGAGAATGAAACAATTTTATTGCATTTGGAAAAGCAGGATAAAATGATGATAAATATTTTAAAACATATTGAAAAGAAGATTTAAACTTATTATATAACAACGATTAATTTTTTTTTGAATTGTTTTATTGATAACCCTTTGCCTGCAATTGAAACAACTCTGCGTATTTCCCCTTTTTTTGTAATAATTCTTCGTGACTTCCCATTTCCAAAAGTTCTCCTTTATCCAAAACCAAAATGCGGTCAGCCATACGAACTGTTGAGAACCTATGAGAAATAAGAACTGATGTTCTTCCTTTAGTTAACTCCACAAAACGTTGAAAAACCTCATACTCTGCTCTTGCATCCAGCGCAGCAGTAGGCTCATCTAAAATCATTAATTGTGCATCTCTCATATAAGCCCTTGCCAGTGCAATTTTTTGCCACTGACCACCGGATAATTCAACGCCTTCATTAAAGCGTCGCCCTAATTGCTGATCATAATTATTTTGAAATTCTTCAATAAATACATTTGCAAGACTTTGTTCGGCAGAACTTTTTACTAGTTTGCGATTTTCTCTTTCGATAATATTTCCAGCCGCAATGTTTTGAGCAATCGTCATTTGATAGCGCTAATAATCCTGGAAAATAATTCCAATCTGCATTCTCAAATCATTAATATTATATTCACGTAAGTCATAGCCATCTAATAAAATTCGTCCTTCAGTAGGTTCATATAATCTTGCTAATAATTTTACAAGTGTTGTTTTTCCTGCACCATTTTCTCCAACTAAAGCAAGTTTTTCTCCAACACTGAGTGTAAAGTTTAAATGACGGTTTGCCCAGCTTTCTGCATTGATATATTTATAGCCCACATTTTCAAATGTGAAACCTTGCAGTATAGGGTTAGGAAAAACCCTTGCCTTAGCAGATGTAACTATTTGTGATTTTATTTCAAAGAACTCAAAGAAATCACTTAGATACATTGCGCCCTGCGATACACTGGTAAAACGGTTTAAAATGCCTTCCAATAAAGTTCTTAATTGCCTGAAAGAGCCGGCAAGAAAAGTAAGATCACCAATAGTTATTTTACCATTAATTGCTTTAAATATTATATACACATATGCTAAGTAATATCCCACAGATCCCAACATAGAAAATACACTGCCCCAGATAGAACGGCGGATAATTAAAACGCGGTTGGCATGATAAAACTTATTTGATAATTCACGAAAACGAGAAACAATAAAATTGGATAAATTAAAAATCTTTACCTCTTTTGCAGTTTCGTCACTTGCCCCTAAAAACCGTACATAATCCAACTCTCTGCGTTCTGGTGTCTGTCGTCGGTTAAGTGTATAGCTTTGATCATTAAAATATGCTTCCCCAAGAAATGCAGGAATGATAGCCACTAATAGTATGATGATAAGCCAGGGATTAAATACCATTAAGCCAGCAGCTAAAAAAGCCATTGTAATTAAATCCTGCAATTGACTTAGTACTTGCGAGAGCAGCACGGTCCGTCCTACAGTTTGTTGTCTTGCCCGTTCCATCTTATCATAAAAAGCGGAGTTCTCAAACTGGTCAAGGTCTAATGTTGCAGCATGTTCAATTATTTTTACAGAAGTATGATTAGAAAATAAATCACCAAGTAAACTATCCATTAATGTGATGGACCTGTTTAATACATCTGATAAAATTGCCAATCCAAATTCAATTGCAACCAGCTTCCATAAAAGATTTGAGGATATACTTTGTTTACCGTGACTTATTTGAACTACCTGGTCAATGATAAGTTTACCAACATATAAAATAGCAACCGGAGTTGCAGATTTTAAAATACGAAGTACAGCATTGGCAATAGTAAGCGATGGACTTGTTTGCCAAACTAATTTAAAAAATTTAGGAAGATTGCGTAAGGCACTCAATCGCTGTTTAAAAGTCAATGATTGTGTTACGGCTTTGGTATCTTTTTTATTCCTGAAAAGTTCGTTCCAAAAGGTCATTTACAATATTACTGAAGTTAGCAGGTAAATAATAAAGTAAGTAAACACTTGTCGAATTTCAATTAGTAAATTTGCCACATGCTTCTCTATATAAAAAATATGGTTTGCAGCCGTTGCAAAATGGTGGTAAAAGATGAACTGATAAAGTTTGGTGTTTATCCAACATCAGTGGAGTTAGGTGAGATTGAAATAAAAGAAGAACTAAATAATGAAAAGAAAACTCATCTCAATAAAGTTTTACAATCATTCGGTTTTGAACTGATTGATGATAAGAAGAGCCGGCTTATCGAAAAAATAAAGAATACCATTGTTGAATTAGTTCATTATTCCGAAGATCAACTAAAAACCAAATTCTCAGAACATATCAGTAAAAAACTCCATCACGATTACAATTACATGAGCAATCTTTTTTCTGAAGTGGAAGGAATTACCATTGAAAAATATTTGATTTCTCAAAAAATTGAAAAGATAAAAGAGTTATTAAAGTATGATGAGCTTTCACTTTCTGAAATAGCTGATAGATTAGGGTATAGTAGTGTTGCCTATTTATCCAATCAATTTAAAAAGCAAACAGGGCTCACACCATCTTTTTATAAATCATTAAAACAAAATAAAAGAAAGAACATTGAAGACCTGTAAATGTTATAACACAAATACAAAATTCCATAACAACCAGCTAATGCAGCAATGCTAACTTTATGTTTGAAAAAAATATTTATGACACATATCTATAATGTTAGCGGAATGACTTGTGGCGGATGCCAGGCAAAAGTGCAAAAATTATTATCAGATGTGGCAGGCGTAAAAAATGTTTCCATTGATTTGCCAAAAGGTGAAGCCACTATTGAAATGACAAGTCACATACCTACCGTAGAATTAAAATCAGCATTAAATGATTATCCAAAATATCAACTCGATGAAAAACAAGTGGTGCATCAGATGGAATCATCTATTTCTGTAGCAGCAAAAGAAGAAAAATCCTGGATAGAAACATACAAACCAATACTTGTAATTTTTGCGTACATAACAGGGATAACACTTTTATTAGAAATTGTTAAAGGAGCTTTTGTATGGGAAAACTGGATGCAGAATTTTATGGCAGCTTTCTTTTTAGTGTTTTCATTTTTTAAGCTGTTAGATGTAAAAGGTTTTGCAGAGAGTTATATCTCTTATGATATAATTGCAAAAAGATGGCTTGCATGGGGCTATGTATATGCTTTTATAGAATTGGCGTTAGGGCTGGCTTACCTGTTAAGATTTGATCCCCTGATTACCAATATTGCAACCTTTGTTGTGATGAGTATTGGCATTATAGGGGTACTTCAAAGCATATTAAATAAAAGAAATATAAAGTGTGCCTGTTTAGGCGCTGTCTTTAATTTGCCAATGAGCACAGTTACAATTATTGAAGATGCCTTAATGATTGCTATGAGTGGTATTATGATTTTAACGTTGGTATAATAGTTGAAGCAAATCAATACTAAATAATAGTTTACTTTCGCAAAGCAATAATGAAAAAAAGAATATCCATACAATTAAAGGCCTCCTTTTTAGTAGTTGTATTTTCTCTGAATATAATCATTGGTTTTGCATGTGCTGTTGGAATAGATATGGGATTTAATTCTTCACATCATCATGATGAAGAGGCCACAGAAATTGCTGTTCATGTACATGCGGATGGCAAAAAGCATATTCGTCATGAAGCAAAAAAACATCATGACGAACCGGATAATGACCATCACAAAACAAAAGAGAATAAAGACAATTGTTGTAATGATAAGGTGATGAAATTTAACGAGGTTGATAAATCTTTTTCACACTCTTTAAATACAAGTGTTCATTCAATCTTCTCTACATTCTTCACTGCTTCATTTTACAATATTGATGTTTTTTATACTTCCTTCATAAATACAAATATCAAATACTTCGTCCGAAGTTACCATCCTCCCATATCAGATATCCGCATACAAATTCAGAGCTTCCAGATATGATTTAATGTTTAATAAGTTCCTCATAGAATTACTTGTCTATGTGTGTAATTATTTTATTAAACATTAATCACATCAAAAAATGAAAAACATATTTTTTATAGTTGCCATATTAGCAACTGCATTTGTTCAAAACAGTTTTGCTCAATTTGTCACGAACAATCGGGAGGATCATACAACACTGACACAGTCTTCTCAATTACTCCATTCATACTACGATATCAAAAATGCTTTGTTAGCAGGTAATGCAAATACTGCTTCAATGAAAGCAGAAGAATTTGTAAAAACACTCAATGGTATTAACACAAAAATTATTAATGAAGCCACACGGGATCCTTTATTAAAGGATGCCGGTCATATTTCAGAGAGTAAAGACATTAAGCACCAGAGGGAATATTTTGCAACTTTCTCAACCAATATGTTTGATTTGGCAAAGGCAGTAAAGCTTAGCACACAGCCTGTCTATTATGCGTATTGCCCCATGAAAAAAACACATTGGCTAAGTTGCGAGCCCACTATCAAGAATCCCTATTTTGGCAGCACTATGTTAACCTGCGGAAAAGTAGAAGAAACATTGAAATAATTTAAACCCGGATTTAATAATAATAAACATAAAAAAATGAAAAAAATAATTTTTGGATTCGCAGTAATTGCAATCACAGCATCCGCTTGTAATAGCGGAAGTAATACCTCAGAAAAAAGTGAGAAGAAGAATGATACTACTATGAATAATAATAACTCATCCAATTCTTCCAACAATACATATACAAAAGTTGACGGCTCAATGAAGGAAATGGTAACTCAATATTTGCAAATGAAAAACGCATTAGCAAATGACAATGGAAAGGATGCTGCAAGTGCAGGGAATGCTTTTGTTGAATCAATGGGAAAGATGGAGAAAAACTCATTGACTTCAGAAAAAAAGAAAAAATGGGATGATCTGTCTGATGATGCTAAAGAAATGGCAGAGCACATTGGTAAGAATGCTGATAAGCTTGAACATCAAAGAGAACATTTTGATATGCTTAGCAAAGACATGTATGATATGGTTGAAACATTTGGAGCCGGACAGACATTGTACCAGGATTTTTGCCCGATGTATAACAATAATAAAGGGGCAACATGGCTAAGTGAAACAAAAGAAATTAAAAACCCTTACATGGGTAAAAAACAACCAACATGCGGTTCAGTAAAAGAAGAAATAAAATAAATGTATGAGACTCTTTAAAAAAATTTGGCTGGCACTATTGATTGTATTTATTGCAATTCAGTTTATACAACCTGCACATAACAAAAGCGATCAGATGTTGGAAACAGATATAACTAAAACAATAAATGTTCCTGATAAAGTGTTGGATATTTTTAAAAATTCCTGCTATGATTGTCATAGTAACAATACCCGTTATCCCTGGTATGTAAATATTCAGCCCATGGGATGGATAATGGCAAACCATATAAAAGAAGGAAAAGAAAATTTCAACTTCAGCGAATTTGGTACTTACTCTAAAAGGAAACAAGCCAATAAATTAAGAGCAATTGCCGAAAGTATTAAAGATGGTTCCATGCCAATATCTTCTTATACTATTATGCACACAGATGCCAAACTTAGTAAAGAGGATATGAACGTGATTACTGAGTGGGTCTCAAAAACAAAAGATAGTATGGAAGTAAAAAATTAAAAGTGAATGTATAAAATAAAGAAAATATTGATCAAAATTTTTAAAGCAATTTTCATTCAAAAGAAAACGTGCTGCCAATAAAAAAATAAATTATGAAATATATAATGTCATTAATCCTGCTGTTTTCGGCTTTTCAATTAAAAGCTCAGCATGATATGAACAATATGCCCGGTATGAAAATGCCGGCAAAAAATACAGCAGAAACTAAAAAACCTGTTTCAAAAAGTGAAGGCAGCAGTCCTGCACAAAAAGTAATTTATACTTGCCCGATGCATCCGGAAGTAAAAAGCGATAAACCCGGCAATTGCCCTAAGTGCGGCATGAAGCTGGTAAAGAAAACCATTAAACCTATTCCCCCTAAACCTGTTTCAAATGAACATGAGGGTATGAATATGGACATGGGAAATATGAAGTTGAATAAAAGTAAACCCATGGACATGGGGAAAATGAAAATGGATAAAAAAAAACCCATGGATAAATCAATGAATATGGGAAATGATAAATCTATGGATAAAGGCATGGACATGGGCGATATGAAGATGGATAAGATGGATCAGGCAGATATGGAGATGGCAAAAGAGCACTTAGGAAAAATAAAAACCATTACTAATAATACTCCGCCGCGTACAGTGCGTTACGATCTTTATATAAGAGATACAATGGTAACATTCGCTAAAAAATCAAAACATGCCATTGCAGTAAACGGGCAAATACCTATGCCTACACTTACTTTTACCGAAGGCGACACAGCTTTGATTTACGTACACAACGAATTGAATGAAGTTACATCCCTTCACTGGCATGGATTGTTTCTTCCTAATCGTATGGATGGCGTTCCTTTTTTAACACAAATGCCTATTAAGCCGCACACAACTTATACATACAAATTTCCAATCGTTCAGCATGGAACACACTGGTATCACAGCCATTCAGGCTTGCAGGAACAAATTGGTATGTACGGAGCATTCATAATGAACAAGAGAAAAGAATGGGATATTCCAACGATTCCAATTGTGTTAAGTGACTGGATTGATATGAATCCCAAAGAAGTGAATCGCAGCCTGCACAACCAAACAGATTGGTTTGGCATTAGAAAAAATACCATTCAAAGTTATTCGGAGGCAATAGCCACAGGTCACTTAAAAACTAAACTTACTAATGAATGGAAACGTATGACGGCAATGGATGTAAGTGATATTGCCTATGATAATTTTTTGATCAATGGTAAAAATCAAAATGAACAGCCTCAATTTAAAGCAGGTGATAAAGTGAGATTGCGGATAGCAAACGGTGGTGCATCTTCTTATTTCTGGCTTACTTATGCAGGAGGTAAAATAACGGTGGTTGCTACTGATGGTAATGATGTTGAACCTATAGAAGTTGACCGTTTACTTATTGCCGTATCAGAAACTTACGATCTGGTTGTAACAATTCCTGAAAACAAGAGCTACGAATTTTTAGCAACTCCGGAAGACAGAACCAAATCTGCATCACTTTGGTTAGGTAGAGGAGAAAAAGTTGCTGCCGGCAAGTTGCCCAAGTTAAAATATTTTGCCGGTATGAAGATGATGAATGAAATGATGGACATGAAAGGAAATATGATAGAAATGGAAGGGATGCAAATGAGTAACCAAACGATGGATATGAACACTGTAATGTATCCTGAAATAACAGGCGTTGAAAATCCAAAAGATACGATGACAGGAAATGGCAAAATGAAAAAAGATGATGGAATGAAAATGAATGACGGGAAAGAAATGAAAATGAGCAACGGAAAGGAAATGCAGATGAACAATGGTCAGCATAGTATGGCAGGTATGGATATGGGCACCGATAATTCTGATATTGTTACGCTTAATTATGCAATGCTAAAGGCACCCGAGAAAACAACTTTACCATCAGGACCGCTTAAAGAATTATATTTTGAATTAACCGGGAATATGAACCGTTATGTGTGGAGCATTAATAACAAGGTGGTTTCTGAAGCAGATAAAATATTAATAAAAAAAGGGGAGAACGTACGCATAATAATGTATAACAATACCATGATGAGGCACCCCATGCATCTTCACGGTCACGACTTCAGGTTGCTGAATGGTCAGGGTGATTATTCGATTATGAAAAATATAATTGATATAATGCCGATGGAAAGAGACACGATAGAATTTGCAGCAAATGAACCTGGTGGCAACTGGTTTTTTCATTGCCATATTTTATATCACATGATGAGTGGAATGGGACGGGTTTTCAGTTACGATAATCCTCTTGTTGATAAAACAGATCTCACCAGCGCTAAAGTTGCAAAACGTGGTTTAAATTCTGATGATAGAATGTTTCATTCAATGGCGAGGATTGGCTTGGAAAGTAATGGAACCGATGGTGAAGTGATGTTTGCTCAAACACGCTTGAAAGCAAGTACACTGTGGCATTTAGGACTTAGTAAAATGGAAGGCTATGAAAGTGAAACAATGTTTGGGCGTTATCTGGGGAGAATGCAATGGTGGTATCCTTATGTTGGCTTTGATTATCACTATAAAATTCCCGGCGGCGGTCCTAAAAATATATTTGGTAACGAAGAGAAGAATTTATTCGGACAGGTTAGCAATAAAAATAATCGTAAAACCGGGGTGGCAGGTATAGCATATACTTTACCAACTCTTACCATAGCAGATGCAAGAATTGATGGCGATGGGAAATTCCGTTTCCAGTTAAGCAGGGAAGATATTCCTCTAACTCCAAGAATTAGAATGATGTGGATGCTTAATACGGACAAAGAATATGCAGCAGGCTTAAGATATATCGTTACCAAATATTTTTCTCTTTCAACTCACTATGATAGTGATATGGGATTGGGAGCAGGAATTACAATAACTTATTAAACAGGTTCCTATTTTTTATAAATAATTAAAAATAAAGTAAAATGAAAACAATTATTATGGCTTTGGCTATTTTATTAGCATCAACAGCAACTTTTGCACAGGCAAAAAAAACTGCACACAAACATCATCACACTACAGCAGCAACAAAGTACACTTGTACTATGCATTCCGAAGTGGTAATGAACAAACCTGGTAAATGCCCAAAGTGTGGAATGGCTTTAGTACCTATGAAAAAGAAAATGGATAAAAAGGAAATGAGTGATATGAAGATGGATAAATAAATTATGTTATCAATCAAATTAGATTTTCTTAATCAATAAATCTTAAAAAAATGAGTCTCCACCAACATCGCCAATTAATAAGGGTTCTTAATAATTGCGTAACAGAATGTAATCATTGTGCAACGGCTTGCCTTGATGAGCAGGATGTAAAAATGTTAGCTAAGTGTATCAAATTGGATATTGATTGCGCAGAGATCTGTAATCTTACGGCGTCTCTTTTAGCAAGAGGGTCAGAGCATGGCAAACACTTATTACAGGAATGTACTGAAGTATGCAATGCCTGTGCAGAAGAATGTGATAAACATGCAAAAATGGGAATGGAACATTGCAGAACATGTGCAGAAGCATGCAGAGCCTGCGCTGATGCCTGTCGCAGAGATTAAACAATTATCAAGGTGCAGTAGTTAGCTGCACCTTCTTTTTTTTTAAAAATTAAATTATGAAAAAAATATTTATAGTCTCAACAACTTTTTTATTCTCATTAGTTGCATTTTCACAAAGCAAAGATGCAGAAGCTGCAAAAGCTGTATTAAAACAATATAATTCAGCCATTTAAAAATTGGATGTAACGGGTACCGAAAAACTCTTTACAAAAGATTCAAAAATTTTTGAATCGGGTGGCAGCGAGGGAACCTATTCACATTACCTGGAGCATCACTTAGTCCCGGAGTTTATGGAGTTCTCCTCCTTTAAATTCAACGATTACAAAGCAGATGTGCAGGTAAATAGCAAATATGCATTTGCAACAGAAACTTACGGCTATACAATTGTTGTTGCAAAAGACAAACAGAAGTAAAACGAAAAGGAGTAGCCACATCCGTTTTAAAAAAAATAAATGACGAATGGAAGATAATGGTTAGTCATAATTCATCACGCAGAAGGTAAAACAAAATAATAACTATTGGAATTTATCGGGTAACAGCGAAACTGAAAGCCGGGCAACAGTGGAACTGAATGAACTAAAATATTTTTTATGGAAATGGCAAATCACAAAAGTATGCAAATGGGTAAGGGAAATGCAAAGCCTTACAACAAACTACTTGTAATGATAATAATTTCTTTTATCGCTATGTACGTACTTATGTATGCAATGGTTAACAGTTTTTCCAATGCTGTTCCAAACATTAACCAGTTTTATATGGCTGGGTTAATGACAACTGCAATGGTGATAATTGAGGTATTATTAATGAATGATATGTATATGAATAAAAAACTTAACGCTATAATTGTTGCAATCAGCACTGTTATGCTAATAGGTTTTTTTTTATTTATACAACAGCAAACCGGAGTTTCTGATAAACAATTTTTAAAAGGAATGATTCCTCATCATGCTGCTGCCATCTTAATGAGTGAACAGTCAAAGACTAAAGACCCGGAGATCAAAAGGCTGCAAAGCGAAATTATTTCGAGCCAGCGGAAAGAAATTGAGCAAATGAAAGCGAAACTAAAGGAACTGAACAAGTAATTTTTTCATCCACAATTTTCTATTAAGCAAAACATTTATAAATTTTTAACCATTAAAATCAAAAAATCATGAACACGAAAATCAAATTATTAACACTGGCTACAGGTATGTATTTTTTTACAGGATGCAATGATAGCACAACAACAACTGCTGATCAAGTTGACTCTACGAAAATGGGCAATATGAAAAATGACACCATGAACAATAGTATGAACATGGACAATATGAAAAACGGAATGATGGCTTCAATGAATTCAATGATGGAAAAAATGGGCAGCGTGAAAATGAGTGGAGATTTTGATATGGACTTTGTTAACATGATGATTGAACATCACCAGGGCGCAATTGATATGAGTGAAGAAGAATTAAAGTCTGGCGCTGATGAAAAAATGAAAGGTATGGCACAAAATATTATCACTTCGCAAAAAGAAGAGCAAAGTAAATTAAGGGATATTGTAAAAAACAGTAAGCTAATGAAAATGGAAATGGGCAAGCATGATGAATTAACTAAAGGGATGGAGCAGATGAAAGCTAAAATGACTACCATGCAAATATCAGGTAACACAGATAAAGATTTTGCAATGATGATGATATCGCATCATGAAAGCGCAGTAAAAATGAGTAAAGATGAATTATCTCATGGTATGAATAGTCAGTTAAAGCAAATGGCAACAAAGACGATAACCGATCAGACAAAAGAAATTAATGAATTTAAAAATTGGTTGTTGATAAAGTAAATAACAACCTATGGCCCTAATAAAACGAACCAGTTTATTAACCTACAATTAATCGCTAACTAATATTTTATAAAATGAAAACAATAAAATTCCTATTGCTTAGCTTCTTGTCATTTATAAGCATATCAGCAATTGCACATGAAAAAATAGATACTATTAAAGTTAGTGGCGGAAATTGTGCAGCCTGCAAACAACAGATTGAACAAACCTTAAAACTGGATTGTGTTACAAAACGCGGAATGGAACAGCCAAACCAATTTGTTGATAATTTCTTATAACACGCATAAGGTTAAAAATGATGGCATACAAAAAAGCTTGTAGACACTGGTTATGACACCGAAAAGTATATGGCTACAGATGAAGCCTACAATAAATTGGATTCATGTTGTAAATATCGTAGCAAAGCTTAGGGTGGCAAAGTAATAATTAAATCAAATGTATCGCTTGGAATTTTAAGTAAATCTTTAGGAGCGTCTAAATGATGTGCATTTATAACAAACATTGAGTTGCAAATTGAAACAACAAAATATGATTTCAGTGGCACATATCAAAAGCCGTTTTACATTTTGTTTTACACTAAATTAAAAAACCCGCTATGAGAGCGGGTTTAAGTGTATTCTTGCGGACCGGACGGGACTCGAACCCGCGACCTCCGCCGTGACAGGGCGGCATTCTAACCAACTGAACTACCGATCCGTAATTCTTCCCCAATCTTTTCAA
>JAYVEA010000206.1:0-3763 GCA_043749085.1 Chitinophagales bacterium | reverse complement strand
CGTATGGTGCCGGTAATTATGCAATGTGCGGCAAAGCATACGATCCGCGTTTTATTTTTGCATGGCCATCTGCAAAAATTGCTGTTATGGGTGGAGAGCAGGCAGCTAAAACACTTTTGCAGATACAGGTTGCATCATCAAAAACAAAAGGCAAAGGAATTAAAGCTGAAGATGAGCAAAAGTTATTATCAGAAATCATGCAACGTTACGAAAAACAAACCTCTCCATTTTATGCAGCTGCAAGATTATGGGTAGATGATATAATCGATCCTTCAGATACAAGAAAAATAATTTCTGAATGTATTACAGCCGCAAACAACAATAATGAAATTGCAGATTTTAAAACCGGCGTATTCCAGGTTTAATTACATTGATCATTGCACGATACTTCTAAAATATTGATATACACAGATGGTGCATCCCGTGGAAACCCGGGCCCCGGTGGCTATGGAGTAGTTTTAATTTGGGGACAGGTAAGAAAAGAATTATCAAAAGGTTACCGGCTTACAACCAATAACCGTATGGAATTAATGGCAGTGATAGCTGCATTAGAGGCAATGAAAAAAAATAATTTATTGCTCACAATTTATTCTGATAGCAGTTATGTTGTAAAAGCCTATGAAGAAGGCTGGCTCACTAAATGGATAAGAACTGATTTTAAAGGCGGTAAAAAAAATAAAGATCTTTGGTTGCGTTTTTATAAGCTTTCACAAAATCACCGGATAAATTTTAAATGGGTAAAGGGGCATCACACAGATATTAATAATAATCGTTGTGATGAATTAGCTACAGAAGCAGCTGACGGAGATAATTTATTAGTTGATGAAGGTTATGAAAGTGAGATCAAATTATAACAAGTTTGTTTTCTGCAATAACAGAATTTTTTGTAGCTAAATAATAACTGCCAAATAGAATTGCAGAAAAAATTAAAGTTGCTGCAATGCTCCACAAATAAAAAGGTAATCCATCATTATAACACATTATTAAACCAACAAATGTTTTAGGTCTGGTTAATCCTCCTCCTCCAAGCCAAACAAGAGAATTTGAAAGAAGAAAATAAGCTGTAGGAGCACCCAGTGCAGCAGCAAAAAATCTTTTAAAACTTATCCTGGTTATAAAAAATCCAAACACAGTTATTGCTCCAAACAAAATATAATTAGTTATTTGCCCTGAATAAAAACCCGGAATATTACCAACACCATTTATATATAATATTTCATACAAGGCATCTGATACAAACATTGATGCTAATGGAAGAAGAAAAGAAAACTTTTTATTACTGATCACTGCTCCTCCAAAAATTGCCATTGCCCATTGTGGTGCAAAACCAAATGGCCTACCCGGCATAACGCGATAAAGTGATGCAATTATTACCAGTAAAATAAAACTTACTACTACCTGCTTTGTTATTTTCATACTGAATTATTTACAGCAAAAATAAGTAATAAAGTTTCGTCCTTCAATACATTTTTGCACACAGCAAATTGCTAATTTGCATTCAATGGCTCATCATATTATAACCGGCAACCTTGGAGAAGAAATGGCAGTAAAATACTTACTGGATAAAGGTTATACCATTCTTCACAGGAACTGGCGGTATAAAAACTGGGAAACAGATATTATTGCCACGAAAAATTCAAGGTTACATTTTATAGAAGTTAAAACACGGCGAACTACAATATTTGGTCATCCGGAAGAAGATGTTAGCAGGAAAAAAATAAAAAATTTAATGGGGGCTGCGGAAGAATTTTTACTGCTATACCCCGATTGGAAATTAATCCAGTTTGATATACTTTCTATTACAATAGAAAAAAATAAAACGCCGGAATTCTTTTTAATTGAAGATGTTTCGCTGTAATAATGTTGTCAGTCTACCCTGTCGAAGACATGATCATTAAATATCAAATGTTGAATATTAATTTAGCAGTTAAAGGTAAATCAGCAATCCTTCGATAAGCTAAGGATGACATCTATTTTTCAACATCGATTTCGATCTTCTTTACAGCGAGCTTAGATAACAATACTCTTTCCTTAAGTTTTTCAACCCATTTATAGGTTGCGGGGCAATGAACAAGATTTTGCCTGTGCAAGTGCATATAATCTTTCATTCGCTTTTTTGTAAGATGAGGAAACTCAGCACAATCAAGAGGGCGGATTGCATAGATGGTACACATATTTGTTTGCCTGTCGAGAAACTGGCAAGGCCGTCTTACATTCATCCAGTCATTTTCTCCCTTATCAAAGTACAACCACTTATCTTTAAACTCCTGTATCGTCATATTAAAGTGGGCTGAGATTCGTTTCAGGTCAGGGTATTTAAAAGTTGGGCTCATGTTCTTACAACAATTGGCGCAGCTAAGGCAATCAGTTTCTGCCCATACTTCTTTATCAATTTCTTCAGAAATAATATCTAATCTTTTGGGAGGATTATTTTCTGTACGTGTTAAAAAATGCCTGAGCGATCTTGTAGTTTGCTTTACTTTTTTTCTAAAGACACGAATATTCACAGGCTCCATAGTTGAATAAAATTAGATTAGCTCTATTAAAAGTTGATGGAAAATTTTAAGCGTTAAAAGTACTGCATAATTTAATCTATATTCAATTTTAGTTTTAAAGTATTACGCACAAATGTGGAAATCTTATAAAGAAGGATTTAAACAGTATTTGCAACTGGAAAAATCTTTGTCAGATAATACTGTTCAGGCTTACATGCAGGATATTGAAAAGCTTACTCAATATCTTTTGTTGGTCAACTCAGAAAAAACTCCTCAGCAAATTGAGTTAAACGATCTTGAAAAATTTGTAAAATATCTAAGCGAACTGGGAATGACGTCTTCAAGCCAGTCAAGAATAATTTCCGGCTTAAAAAACTTTTATAAATTTTGTTTGCAGGAACAAATCGTAACTAAAGATCCGACTGCTTTACTGGAAGCACCAAAATTAAAAAGAAGTTTACCTGATGTATTAAGCTTTGATGAAATTGAAAGTATTATTTCGGCAATAGATCTTAGTACACAGGAAGGAGTGAGAAATAAAGCTGTTATTGAAACCTTGTACAGTTGCGGATTACGGGTTACAGAATTAGTAAATCTGAAAATATCATGTTTATATCTTGATGTAGGTTTTATAAGAGTAATTGGTAAAGGTGATAAGGAAAGATTAGTGCCTGTTGGCGAAAGCGCAATAAAACACATAAGTATTTATAAGAATACTATTCGTGTTCACATCCCTATTAAACCAGGTAATGAAGATATTTTATTTTTAAACAGAAGAGGAAGAAAACTTTCCCGTGTGATGATATTTATGATAATAAAAGACCTGGCAAAACAGGCAGGGATTACTAAGAATATTTCGCCGCATACTTTTCGTCATTCATTTGCTACCCATTTAGTAGAAGGTGGTGCAGACCTTCGTGCAGTTCAGGAGATGCTGGGACATGAAAGTATTACAACAACCGAGAGATACACACATCTTGACCGTGAATACTTAAGAGATACTTTACAAAGATTTCATCCGGGATTTAAGAAATAGTCTGAACTGAAATGTGTAGGATTTATGGGATTAACAGTAAAACGAATTATACGTTGAAAAAGATCAAGGAAACATAAATACTTTAAGAAAAGGTAATGTGGTCAAAAATGGTTGGTGGGAATCTCAATAAAATTTCTTTCCTGTTTTCCTCGGTTTTTTGAATATCCACGCAAAATCTCCTGAAACCCTTAACTGACAAGGAGTGATTTTTTATTTTGGGTGACCCAGCCCT
>JAYVEA010000205.1:0-12001 GCA_043749085.1 Chitinophagales bacterium | reverse complement strand
CATGCGGCCTGCGCATTCCCTTCCCTTTCCGAAAGCTTGCTAAGCCAGCCCTGGCGGTATTCTACATAAACCTTTCTAATTTTTCCTATTGTACCATTTTTAATAAGCTGTTTCGCTTCTTTCACCATCGGGTACCCTGAATATGTATGTGTAAGACAAAGCAGTAATCCTGTTTCCTCCACTTTTTTCTGCAGCTGTTTTGCTTCATCTAATGTGAACGTCATTGGCTTTTCGATTACCACATTAAAACCTTTTTCCAGTGCCAACATTGCCGGAGCAAAATGGGCAAAATTTGGAGTAACGATCGTCACAAAATCCATTCTTTCATCTACAGAAAGTTTGCTTTCTTTTTCTATCATTTCCTCATAAGTGGTGTAAATTCTTTTTTCAGGTAAGAATAAAGAATGCCCACTGTCTACAGCAATTTCTTTATTGATGCTTAGTGCTCCGCAAACCAATTCTATTAAACCATCAGTATTAGCAGCAATGCGATGTATAGCGCCGATGAATGCATCTTTGCCACCGCCAATCATACCCATCCGTAATTTTCTGTTCATTGATTTAAATTTAAATCTTCATAATTTGTATTATAAAAATAGTATTTTTCCAATCTTAATCATTTAATAAATTACTATATGCAACCAATAAAACGAAATCAACTTTTTGTTGCCGCCTGTCTTTCACTTTTAGTTACTTCTCTTTCTTTTGGAATCCGGGCAGGCATTTTAAACCGGTTAGGGGTACAATTTAATTTAAATGCATCTGAGCTTGCAACAATTGCGGGCACTGCATTCTGGGGTTTTCCGCTGGCTGTGGTTATTGGTGGCTTTTTAGTTGATATTATTGGGATGAAACGCTTGCTTGTACTGGCATTTTTACTTCATATATTAGGGATAATCCTAACTGTTTTTGCAGGAGGATTTACCAGTTTATTTATTTCTACACTATGCATTGGTTTGGCCAACGGAACAGTTGAGGCAGCCTGCAATCCTTTGGTTACTGCGCTTTATCCTGATAATAAAACTACCCGCCTTAATTACTTTCATTTATGGTTTCCTGGTGGAATTGTGATCGGAACATTGATCGTTTATTTCATGGATAAAATAAATATTGCCGGTGTAAATATGTGGCAGGTAGAAGTTGGCATAATGCTGATACCAACATTGATCTACGGGTTTTTATTTTCCAAGCTTCACTTTCCTGTTACCGAAAGAGTTGCTTCGGGCGTATCAACAGGAGAAATGTACCGATCATTATTAAATCCATTATTTATAGTGATGATCATTTTAATGTTCGGCACTGCTATCACTGAATTATTTACCGGGCAATGGATAGATGTTCTGTTAAGAAATATTTCTGATAATGCTATTCTTTTATTAACTATTGAAACGGGTGTAATGGTTATTGGACGGGGCTTTGCCGGCCCTGTAGTTCGTAAATTTTCGCCCGCCGGTGTGCTGCTTATATCAGCGATTCTATCTGCGGCAGGTTTATATCTTTTAGGACATTCAAGCGGTAATATGCTTTTTGTTGGTGCCATTGTTTTTGGAATGGGTGTATGTTATTTCTGGCCAACGATGTTGGGTTTTGTTTCAGAGAATTTACCCAAGACAGGTGCCGTTGGATTGAACTTAATGGGTGGTGCAGGTATGTTTGCTGTATCAATATATATGATGTTTATGGGTGGATACTATGATAAATTATTGGTGGGCAAATTACCTGCTGGTGCAGAGATGAGTGCTTATGCAAATGCAGCCGCAGGATCCGATATGGCAAACACTTTAAATACAGCAAAAAAAGCAGCAGGCCCTGAAATAATTAATGCAACATTATTAATTCCGATCCTTCTTACTGTTGCTTTTATTATATTGAACATTTATATGCGGGGACGAAAAAAACAGCCATTGCAGCCTGCGCATTGAGTTTGACAAATGATACTTCTGTTTTTGTTCGGTTAATAGTTGCTAATAAAATGAAAGTGGGAATTTTAAAAATAATTGATAGCATATGAATTTAGAATTTGTTAAGGAAGCAATATGGAAACTGGAAACATTAGAACTGCTGCACTAACTTGGTTTCGATCTCTCTATCCGAGTGAAAACGAAGGGATCTTTTCTTCTAAATTTTACACTCCAGAAGAATCATGGAGTAATTCCCGAGTTTGGTTTTTTCAAATACCGTCTGAAATTCTTGATCCGAAGAAAGTTCGATTTATTCATCTACTTTGCGAAAACCATCTAAAAGGAGAACCTTTCATTTACCTTAAAGTTCCAGTTTCGTTTATTTTACTAAATGAGAAAGCTTTTGAAATTGACCAAAAACAAAAGGTCATGCGAATATATTTATCCGCAGAAGCAGTAGATATGTTCAGAGAAGTTCGAAAAGGTAGTAAGTTAGATTTTACAAAGTATATTCAAAAAACTTAATTAAAATAATTTCGCCCAACACTGATTTGCAAAACCGGCCTGAAGAATAAGGACTGCTGTCTTGAATCACGATAAAATCAATTCTTTTTCTGTATGCACTTTTTGCTTTAAATAATCTTTGAGAAAGCCTTTAAGACTTAGATCCTCATCCAATTCAGGCCAGTGAATTCCGGTTCCTCCGGCAACTAATTTTAAATTATTTAATTTTTGCGGAGTTGCATTTTTTAACTTGGGAAATAATTCTGTTGGCACAACAAAAACCAAATCATTATTTAATTGGATAAACATCCTGTCTAATGAGTTGCTGAAATTGACAGAGCTGATTTTTAAACGTTCATTGAAAATGAGGTTTTCTATCGAGTCATATTTATTTTGAGAAGTATTCATTCCATTTATTTCTTAAAGTTACTGATTCAGATTCTATAATTTCCATTATTTGATTTACTTCTTTAGTGGAGAAGCCATGTAAATATGCAATATTAACAATAGGCTCTAACCATATCTTTCCATTAGCTTCTGCCTTTTCTACATGTACATGCATTGGTTCTTCATTTTCATTGCTGTAGAAATAAAAACGAAATACTCTTACAATTAGTACCGTTGGCATTATGCAATTTCATAATTCTTTTTTGAAGCAAGACATATTTTTATTAGAAAGACTTCTATAGCCCTCCTAAAACAGTAGGCTGTAAAGAAATTTCTAATTTTTTTCTTGCGTTTGATAAAAAATATATTTTAAATAGTACTTTTAGACCGTCATTCATTTTCCTATGTTCTGCTGGTTTGCCGATTGAAATTGCACTTCAATAAACTTATTTAATGAAACTTACCACCCGCCTTCAGCTTTGCTGCATGATGTTCCTTAATTTTTTTGTGTGGGGTTCATGGTACGTAACAATGGGAACTTATCTTAAATCAATTCCCGGTGTAAGTGATGTACAGGTAGGTGTTGCTTACGGAACTCAATCTCTTGGCGCCATCATCGCCCCTTTCATTATTGGCTTGATCGCAGATCGTTTTTTTGCAGCACAAAAAATACTAGGAGTACTTCATTTAATAGGTGCAGCACTAATGTATTATATATCTACAGTTAATAATTTTTCTGCATTTTATCCTGCATTACTTATTTATATGATCCTCTACATGCCAACACTGGCGCTTGTTAACGCTGTTTCTTTTAAACAAATGACAAGTCCTGAAAAAGAATTTTCTTTTATAAGAGTATGGGGAACCATCGGCTGGATAGTTGCAGGTTTAATAATAGCATGGCTTTCATGGGAACAAAAACAATCTTTGGCGCTTACTTTTAAATTAGGAGCGATCGTATCATTGGTATTGGGAATTTTTAGTTTTACACTGCCTGATACTCCGCCTGCAAGAGCTGGAAGTAAAACAAAATGGGGGGAAATTATTGGACTTGATTCTATTAAATTATTAAAGGATAAAAATTTTCTTGTTTTCTTTTTAGCTTCTTTACTTATTTGTATTCCGCTTGCTTTTTATTATCAGGAAACCAATATTTTTTTAAATGAATTAAATGTAAAGGGAGCTGCAGGCAAGATGACTCTGGGACAAGTATCTGAGACTTTATTTCTTTTTTTAATGCCTTTCTTTTTTATAAGGCTGGGCGTAAAAAAGATGTTGCTTATTGCTATGGCGGCATGGGCAGTAAGATACCTTTTATTTGCATTTGGCGACACCGGAAGTGGCATGTGGATGCTGTATGGAGGAATTATTCTTCATGGGGTTTGTTATGATTTCTTTTTTGTTACCGGACAGATATATACTAACGAAAAAGCCGGCGATCGTTTTAGGTCATCTGCTCAGGGAATGATAACATTGGCCACTTATGGTGTTGGAATGTTAATAGGTTTTTGGATAGCAGGATTGATAGCAGAAAAATATACAATAGCCGGCGGGCATTTGTGGAAAAATGTTTGGATGATACCGGCAGGGATTGCAGGATTTGTGTTACTATTGTTTGCTGTATTTTTTAAAGATAAAAAAACTAAATCTTCCATAACAGAAGGAGAAGCAGAACAAGGTCTTGCAACATCACCGATTACCTGATTCTATTATGACAACATCAAGAAGAAATGTTTTAAAAAATCTTGCATTGGGTGCATCAGCCATCGTTGCTGCGCCGGCAATTTCTTTTGCTTCTGAAGATTATTCCCGAAAAAAATTAAAACTAAAAGGTAACATCAACCATTCAGTTTCAAGATGGACTTTTGGTTATCTTTCTTTAGATGAATTGTGTAAGGCTGTAAAAAAAATTGGTTTTAGTGCAATTGATTTAGTGAAACCCCAGGACTGGCCAACGTTGCAGCAGCATGGTATTTACAGTTCTATGTGTTATACAGCAGGCGATAATAATTTAAACAAAGGATTGAATAACCCGGTTTATCATGAAAAGCTAATAAAAGAATATTTGGAAACAATTCCGGTAATGGCCAAAGCAGGATATAAAAATCTTATTTGCTTTACCGGCAAGCGTGAAGGAATGGATGATGAAACAGGAATGAAGAATTGCATGAATGCATTGAAAAAAATTTTACCGGTAGCAGAAAAAAATGGTGTTATAATGGTTATGGAGATTTTAAACAGCAAAATCGATCACAAAGATTATATGTGCAATCACGTAGAATGGGGAGCAGAAATATGTAAACGGGTTAGTTCAGAAAATTTTAAATTACTTTTTGATATTTATCACATGCAGATCCAGGAAGGAGATATTATAAGAAATATTAGAGATTATCATCAATACATTGCTCATTATCATACGGGAGGCATTCCCGGCAGACATGAAATAAATGATTCCCAGGAATTACATTATCCCGCTGTAATGAAAGCAATTGTGGAAACAGGTTACAAAGGTTATGTTGCCCAGGAATTTGTTCCGACATATCCTGATAAATTAGATTCACTGAAGGAAGCAATAAAAATTTGTGACGTTTAGCCCCCTAAATCCCCCTGAAGGGGGACTTGGGAAGACATTAAAATTTTAAGCTATCAACTATAAACTTAAAACAACAAACTATAAACTTATAATATGCCAGACAACAATGTATACGATGCCATAGTAATAGGCTCCGGCATTTCAGGAGGATGGGCTGCCAAAGAACTTACAGAAAAAGGCTTAAAAACTATTTTGCTCGAAAGAGGAAGAAACGTTGAACATGTAAAGGATTATGTAAATGCTACCAAAGGTCCGTGGGAGTTTCCACACCGAGGCGGACGTACTCAGCAGATGATTAAGGATTATCCAAATTTAAAAAGAGACTATCCATTAAATGAAATCAATCTTGATTTTTGGGTAAATGAAAAAGAAAGCCCATACACTGAAGTTAAAAGATTTGACTGGTACAGAGGCTACCAGGTAGGCGGACGTTCGCTTACATGGGGTAGACAATGTTACCGATGGAGTGACCATAGCTTTGAAGCAAACGCAAAAGATGGTATTGCTGTTGATTGGCCCATACGCTATAATGACATTGCACCATGGTACAGCTATGTAGAAAAATTTGCAGGCATTAATGGAGCAAAGGAAGGATTATCTCAGTTACCTGATGGAGAATTTTTACCTGCTATGGAAATGAACTGTGTAGAAAAAGATGTAGTAGCACGGGTAAATGCACATTACAAAAGTAAAAGAATAATTATGGGCAGAAGTGCCAATGCAACTGCGCCATTACCCGGCAGGGTTAACTGCCAGTATAGAAATAAATGTTGGCTTGGGTGTCCTGTCGGCGGTTATTTTAGTACTCAATCCTCTACCCTTCCGGCTGCAATGGCTACAGGTAAATTAACGCTGCGCCCCTGGTCTATAGTTACACAAATTTTGTATGATAAAGACACAAAAAAAGCTAAAGGAGTTAGAGTACTGGATGCACAAACAAATCAGACATATGACTACTTTGCTAAAATAGTATTCTTAAATGCTTCTACATTAAATTCCACATGGGTTTTGATGAACTCAGCTACTGATGTTTGGCCCGGTGGTTTAGGAAGCAGCAGTGGAGAATTAGGTCATAATCTTATGGATCACCATTTACGTGTGGGGGCAAGAGGTTCAGTTGAAGGATATGAGGACAAATATTATTTCGGCCGCCGACCTAACGGACCTTACATTCCTCAATTCAGAAACCTGTTTGGCGACAAGCGTGATTATCTCCGCGGCTTTGGCTATCAGGGTGGGGCCAGCAGATCCGGATGGAGCCGTGATGTTGCTGAAATGAATATTGGGGGCGATTTTAAAGACGCATTATCAGAACCGGGAGACTGGAGTATAGGCTTTGGAGGTTTTGGTGAAATTTTACCTTACCATGAAAACCAGGTTACATTAGATAAAAACAAAAAAGATAAATGGGGCTTGCCCATTCTTGCAATAGATGCCGAGATAAAGGAGAACGAAAAAAAGATGCGTGAGGATATGGCCAACGATGCAAAAGAGATGCTTGAGGTAGCAGGAGTAAAAAATGTTAGTAGCTACAATGGAGAATATGGTTTAGGACAAGGCATTCATGAAATGGGAACTGCCCGTATGGGAGCAGATCCAAAAACATCAGTGTTAAATAAATGGAACCAGGTATGGGATGCGCAAAATGTTTTTGTTACCGATGGAGCATGCATGACATCAGCAAATTGCGTTAATCCTTCACTCACTTATATGGCTCTAACCGCACGGGCTGTTGATCATGCCGTGAGTGAATTAAAAAAACAAAACATTTAAATAATTATGGGAGACTCAACAAACATTAATACAAAAGCCGCTATTCAAAACCACTACGATGCTATAGTAATAGGCTCAGGTATTAGTGGTGGCTGGGCAGCAAAAGAATTGTGTGAGAAAGGATTAAAAGTATTGATGTTAGAACGGGGAAGAAACTTTGAACACATAAAAGATTATAAAAGTGCAAATAAAAATCCATGGGAGTTTGAACATCGTGGAGGAGTTACTCTTGAGCAAAAAAATAGTCATCCTGTAATTGCAAGAGGATGGGCATTATCTGAGCCCGTAATGGATTACTGGACAAATGAAAAAGATTGTCCTTACGTTGAAGTAAAACCTTTTACATGGTGGCGTAGTTATCAAATGGGTGGCCGCTCAATTTTGTGGGGCCGACAAAGTTATCGCTGGAGCGATTATGATTTTGAAGCCAATGCAAAAGACGGTATTGCAGTTGATTGGCCCATCCGTTATAAAGATATAGCTCCATGGTATGACTATGCAGAAAAATTTGCCGGCATCAGCGGATCAAAGGAAGGTTTGCCACAATTACCGGATGGACAATTTTTGCCACCAATGGATCTTAATTGTGTTGAGAAAGATGTAGCTGCAAGAATTAAAGAAAAAATGCGGCGCAATATGATCATTGGCAGAGTAGCAAATTTAACCGCACCAATTCCGGGACGAACTCAATGCCAATTTCGTAACCGTTGTTGGGAAGGTTGTCCTTTCGGTGGGTATTTCAGTACACAATCATCTACTCTTCCTGCAGCAATGAAAACAGGAAATCTTACAGTGCGTCCTTTTTCTATTGTTACAAAGATCCTGTATGATAAAAACACAAAAAAGGCAACAGGGGTTGAAGTGTTAGATGCTGAAAATAATAAGACATACAATTTCACTTCAAAAATTGTTTTTCTTAATGCATCAGCCTTAAATTCTACATGGGTATTAATGAATTCTGCTACTGATGTTTGGCCGGAAGGTTTGGGAAGCAGCAATGGTGAGTTAGGACATAATGTAATGGACCATCATTACAATTGTGGCGCTTCAGGAAAAGTAGAAGGGTACGAGGATAAGTATTATTATGGCAGAAGAGCAAACGGATTTTACATAGTTCGGTTTGCAAATTTATTTGGTGATAAAAGAAATTATTTACGAGGCTTCGGATACCAGGGCGGTGCATCAAGACAAGGCTGGAGCAGGGATGTAGCCGAGTTACAAATCGGTGGTCAGTTTAAAGATGCATTAACAGAACCCGGTGAATGGACAATAGGTATGACTGGTTTTGGTGAGATACTGCCTTATCATGAAAATAAAATTTCTCTTGATAAAACTAAAAAAGATAAATGGGGATTACCTGTGCTCTCTATGGATTGCGAGATAAAAGAAAATGAAAAAGCAATGAGAAAAGATATGATCGCAGAAGGGAAGGTTATGCTTGAAGCAGCAGGAATAAAAAATGTTAACACATGGGACCAGGGTCATGCCATTGGTCATGGCATTCATGAAATGGGAACTGCACGAATGGGAAGAGATCCCAAGACATCTGTATTAAATGAATGGAACCAGGTTTGGGATGCACAGAATGTTTTTGTTACCGATGGCGCGTGCATGGTATCATCTGCGTGTCAAAACCCTTCGCTCACTTATATGGCACTCACTGCACGTGCAGCCGATCATGCAGTTAGTGAATTAAAAAAACAAAATATTTAATTTAAAAAGATAAGCTATGTCAGAAAATGAAAAAGAAATATCCGCAGTAAATAACTCCCGTAGAGAATTTTTAAGAAACACAGCTATAACCGCTGCAGGTTTTATTATACTTCCCCGGCATGTTCTTGGAGGAAAAGGCTATTTAGCTCCGAGTGATCGTTTGGTAGTTGCAGGTGTTGGTGTAGGTGGAAAGGGAGAAAGTGATATTGCAAATTTCTTTAAAAGCGGTAAAGCAGATATAGCTTTTCTGTGTGATGTTGATGATAGAAGAGCTGCCAATACTGTTAAGAATTTTCCGAAGGCAAAGTACTATAAAGATTTCCGGGAGATGTATGATAAGGAATCAAAAAATTTTGATGCAGTATCAGTTTCCACTCCCGATCATACTCATGCAGTAGCTGCTTTAGCTGCTATGCAGTTGGGTAAACATGTATATGTTCAAAAGCCATTAACGCATGATATTTATGAAGCCCGTAAACTTACGGAAGCTGCTGAACGCTACAAAGTAGTAACCCAAATGGGTAACCAGGGAGCTTCCGGTGATGGTGTGCGGCAGTTGATGGATTGGTATAATGTAGGAACAATTGGTAAAGTGCATACGGTTTATTGCTGGACGGACAGACCCATCTGGCCACAGGGAATACCCTGGCCTTCACAAAAAGCAGATGTGCCAAAAGGTTTAGACTGGAACCTTTGGTTAGGTACAGCACCCTACAAAGATTATGTAGAAAAAATAGTTCCGTTTAACTGGCGTGGATGGTGGGATTATGGAACCGGCGCATTAGGTGATATGGGCTGCCATATTATGGCACCGGCTTTTAGTGTATTAGATCTTAAATATGTAAATGATGTTCAGGCAAGTGTTGGCAGCGTTTATATAGATGAATTTAAACGTGGATATTTCCCGGAAAGTTGCCCTCCTTCAAGTCATATAACACTTACATTTCCAAAAACACATAAAACAAAAAGTGAGGTAAAGGTACATTGGATGGATGGTGGCATTCAACCCGAAAGACCCGAAGAACTGGGAGCTAACGAAGTTTTTGGTGATGGCGGAAATGGCACATTGTTTATCGGCACAAAAGGAAAAATGATGTGTGGCACTTATGGTGCAAATCCTCAGCTATTGCCAACAAGCAGAACAAAAGAAGTCACCGTAAAACAAACCATAGCAAGAGTACCGGGTGGAGCAGAAGGACACTATGCGCAATGGGTGGAAGCCTGTATTGCCGGGTATGGAAAAAAAGAAGTGAGCTCACCTTTTGCAACTGCAGGTCCATTAACAGAAGCTTTGCTGATGGCTAACCTGGCAATTAGAGGAGCCGATATACGTAAACCAAGAACTGATGGAAGACCAGGTTTTATGTACCCTGGACGGAATATTAAACTTTTATGGGATAATCAAAATATGAGAGTAACAAATTTTGATGATGTGAACCAGTTTGTAAAACGTGAATATAGAAAAGGATGGACATTGGGTGCATAATAAAAAAAATTAAATTTTACATTAAATAATAAAAAATAATAATCATGGAAAGAAGAGAAGCCGTACAATACATTTCACTCCTTTTAGGAGGAACTATCGTAGGCGGTAGTGCTTTTTTATCAGGCTGTAAAAGCAATACCGGCACACAGGCAAAATTTAGTGAAGATGATATTGCATATTTGGATGAAGTAGCCAATACTATTTTACCGGATACAAGTACGCCGGGAGCAAAAGCAGCTAAGGTAGGAGCGTTTATGACAGTGATGATAAACGATTGCTATGAAGAAAAAGATCAAAAAATATTTCATGAAGGAATGAATAAACTAAACGATCTGTCTAAAAAAACTTATGATAAATCTTTCATGAAACTGAACGGGCAGCAAAAACATGATCTTTTGGTAACGTTGGATAATGAACAAAAAAAGTATTCAAAAGATAAAAAGAAAGAAGATCCTGCTCATTACTTCCGAATGATGAAAGAGCTTACCATGCTTGGTTATTTTACATCTGAAATAGGCTGTACAAAAGCAAGACGTTATGTAGAAACTCCCGGCAAGTTTGAAGGTTGTGTTCCATATAAAAAGGGAGATAAAGCCTGGGCTTAAACTTTAATAACTATTTAATATTACTTATATGTCATACCAACGCAGAGACTTTATAAAAACAACATCAGCGGCATTGGCAATAACAGCAGTTACCGGAAAACTATTGGGTTGTAAATCAGCTTCTATGCTTGGTGGCTTTGGCAACCTTAAAGAGTTTGGGTTGCAGCTATATACATTACGGGATGTTTTGCCAAAAGATCCCAAAGGAATATTAAGGCAGGTTGCTGCTATGGGATATAAGCAAATCGAAGGATATGAAGGAGCTTCGGGAATGTTTTGGGGTATGACGAATATTGAGTTTAAAAAGTATATGAATGACCTGGGAATGCAGTTCATTTCAAGCCACTGTGATATTAATAAAGATTTTGAAAAAAAAGCTGATGAGGCCGCGGCAATTGGAATGAAATATTTAATCTGTCCCAGCCTTCCCGGGGAAGAACGTATGACTGAAGATGATTATAAAAAAGCTGCAGATACCTTTAATCAAAGAGGGCAGGTATGTAATAGCAGGGGATTAAAATTTGCTTTTCATAATCATGACCAGGCTTTTTCTCAAAGAGCTTCAGGATTTATTGCTGAAGAAGTTCTCTTAAAAAATACTGATGCTGCCTTAGTGGATTATGAGATGGATATTTATTGGGTTGTTACCGGTGGACAGGATCCGATTGTATGGTTAAAAAAATATCCCAATAGATTTACACTTTGTCATATTAAAGATAGAAAAAAGAATATTCCAATTACGGAAAGAGAAGCTTCAGTTGATGTTGGTACCGGCAGTATAGATTTTGAAAAAATATTGCATGTAGCAAAAAAGAAGGGCATGCAATATTATATTGTAGAGCAGGAAAAGTACGAAGGAGCCACATCACTTGCATCGGCTAAAACAGATGCTGAATATCTTAAAAGAATAAGATTCTAATTATTCTTAAGAGCCCTTTTCGCTAAAAAATATATTATTTAAGAAATGGTAATGTGGTCAAAAATGGTTGGTGGGAATCTCAATAAAATTTCTTTCCTGTTTTCCTCGGTTTTTTGAATA
>JAYVEA010000204.1:0-3774 GCA_043749085.1 Chitinophagales bacterium | reverse complement strand
CTAACAACTGACAACTGACAACTGACAATTCACAACTCACAATATGACAATACAAAATAATAAAGATGCGCTCGGTAAAGGCATCAGGTCTTTACTGCAAAATATTGATGCCGATCTTAAATCAACCGCAGGTTCATTAAAAAGTGAAGTAATAGAAAGGGCCAGCACAAGTTTAAGAATACCGCTTGACCAGATAGAGATAAACCCTCAACAGCCACGGAGGCATTTTGATGAAAATGCATTGAGTGAATTAGCAGCATCAATCAAAACGCATGATATTATTCAACCCCTCACAGTTACTAGACTTGCCAATGGAAAATATAGAATAATTGCAGGCGAAAGAAGATTCAGAGCGTCGAAAATTGCAGGGTTAAAAGATGTGCCTGTTTATGTAAGAGAAACAAAAGATTCGCAGCTACTGGAACTTGCACTATTGGAAAATCTGCAAAGGGAAAATTTAAACGCAATGGAGATTGCCATAAGCTACAGGCGCCTGATGGAAGAGTTGGATTATACACAGGAGCAACTTGCAGAAAGAATGGGAAAAGAAAGAAGTACTGTTACCAATTACATCCGTCTTTTAAAACTGCCACCAGATATACAGGTTGCAGTTCGCAATGGCGCAATAAGCATGGGGCATGCAAGAGCGCTGATAAATGTAGATGCGGTTGATAAGCAGCTTTTCATTTTTCATGAAATAAAAAATAAAGAATTGTCTGTACGGCAAACTGAAGAGCTGGTAAGACGATTATATACCTCAGCTAATGCTGTTAATAATTCCGTAAAGTCATCTCTATCACCTGCATTAAAAAAAATTGAAGATAATTTAGCTTCTCATTACAGCACCAAAGTAAAATTGAATTACAATAAAAAAGGCTTTGGCAGTATTACTTTTGAATATTATTCTGTAGAAGAATTAAATTCAATTTTAGATAAAATGAATGTGCCTGTGAATTAAGCATATGCTCAATAACAAATTATTTTTTTGTATAGTATTTCTTTTCTCAATATTTTTTTGTTGCAATAGTTTTGCGCAGCAAAAAAATGATACCACTGTTGCAAGGATACATGATGGCACGGCTAAAAAAAATATTTTAGCACTTGATACTTCTGCCAAAAAATATAATCCAAAGGTTGCTACTTTTAGATCCGCCGTACTTCCCGGATGGGGACAGGCATACAATAAAAAATACTGGAAGATCCCAATAATTTATGCTGCACTTGGAATTACCGCAGGTATTTTTCGTTATAATTTAAAAACATATAAAATTTTAAAACAGGCAATAATTTTGAGATCTGATAATGATCGTCTTAATGATTCATTGGTGGACCCGCAGTTTATTAATTTCTCAACCGAATCTATACGCAGTTACCGAAATTCATTCAGACAAAATGTAGATTATTCGGTTTTATTTTTTATTGCTTTTTGGGCAATAAATGTTGTAGATGCCACTGTTGACGCTCATTTAAAATCCTTTGATGTAGGAAGTGATCTAAGTCTGAAAATAAAATTAGGTTCACAAAACGGCAATCCTGCTGCAATTGGTTTTGTATTAGCCTTTAAAGATAAACATGCAAAAGTTTTCTCTTCACCCAGATAATTTTAATAATCTTCTTTTATGAAAATTGCATTAATAGGTTATGGAAAGATGGGTAAGGCTATTGAAGAAATAGCAGTAAAAAAGGGGCACAGTATCAGCCTTGTAATCGACCTGCATAATGCACATGATCTTACAAAAGAAAATTTGCAAAAGTCTGATGTAGCCATTGAATTCACTACGCCTGAAACCGCTGTGAATAATATTATGCAATGCTTTGATGCAGGTGTGCCTGTTGTATGTGGTACTACGGGTTGGTTAGATAAAATTGAGGAGATAAAACAGGCGTGCTTAAAAAATGATGCTGCATTTTTATACTCCAGCAACTATAGTATTGGCGTAAACATTTTTTTTGAAGTGAATAAAAAGCTTTCAGAATTAATGAGCAAACAGGATTACAATGTAAGCATAGAAGAAACACATCATACACAAAAAAAAGATGCGCCCAGTGGCACTGCCATTACAATAGCGGAACAGATATTAAAAGAATTGTCTGAGAAAAAGAAATGGGTAAATGAGAAAACCAATAATGAAAAAGACTTATCCATTATCAGCCATCGGATTGATCCGGCTGCGGGAACTCATTCAGTAAAATATACTTCAGAAGTAGATGATATCGAGATCATCCATACAGCACATAACCGAAAAGGTTTTGCCGCAGGCGCAGTGTTGGCTGCAGAATTTATAAAAGGTAAAAAAGGAATATTTAGTATGAAAGATGTTTTGGGTATTTAAACATCATGTAACAGGTAAGCAAATTACTTTCGAAAAGTATAGGCAACACGAACACCAATGGCACCTGAATTAATAGCACTCTTTACTCTTCCTGTATATTTAACTAAAGCGGTAAAATGCCGTTGTATCCTAAACCCAATACCGGGTGAATATGTAAATACGCTGCCACCGTCTTGTGCATAAAATGTAAAGCCCGACTGAATTGAACCATAAACATTATGAAATAAATTTACTTCTACTCCTCCCAGGGCAGGAATAAATCCATCGCTGCCACCACCATAAGTATTCTTAAGAAAATACCTGTTGTACCCAGTATATAATGTGAATGCAGTATTGGAAGCGATAGGGAAATTCACCTGAACTGTTGCCCCAATTCCCCACGAATAAACTTCGCCAAAAAGTCCTATAGGTTTAGATAATTCTGCACCCATGCTTAAATTTATTTTAGAGTGCCTTGCCGATTCATCTTGTGCATTTGTAGAAATAATACAGAATGTGATTACTATCAAGGTGAAAAATAACTTCTTCATCATCTTCATAAATTGATTCAAATCTAATTAAAAAGGTCTCAAATAGAGACCATAATTCTTTATTTTAAAAAAACTTATTTATTTACTGAATGTATAAGCTAAGCGTGCACCAACAGAACTGAATGTTCCGCCACTTACACTGTTGCCAAAATACTTTATTAACAAATCTAATCCCTTACTAATATTAAATCCAATACCCGGAGAATAAGCAAACCCAGTAGAAGTTATAGAATTGCCCGAGTTATAATTAGATATCTTTGTACTATTAAAAGCAGCTCCTAATTGGGCACTTCCATATACTTTTGGACTAAACCAATATTTTACTCCACCCAGTACCGGAATCACAGAAAAATGATAAGTAGGAGTACTACTCTTATTTGAATGATTAATATAGCCCACATTTAAGGTTAGGGCTGCATCGCTTGCAATTTTATAATCAACCTGAGCAGAACCTCCGATTCCAAATTTATATCCCAGGTCATTAAACTTTCCCATTGGAACAGCACCTTCAAGTCCCAGGCTAAAACTAGTTTGCGCATTTACTTTGGCTGCAGATATCATAAATACAGCTACAGCTAATAATATTTTTTTCATTTTAATTTATTTTGGTTTACAATATAAAGAGATAAATTCAGAAGCAAAATTAGAGCTTCTATTGAAATAATGAATACTCTATAGAAAATACCATGCCGTATCTAAAATATAATCCCTGTTACTTTTGATAATACTCTACTATTTATTTTGAAGGGGTTAATATTGAATTCTATATCGGAAATTAAATATTTAAATTTGATAACATCTCCCTTGTCATCTTTTCAAGATCATATTCAGGTGTCCACCCCCAGTCATTTCTTGCTATACTATCATCAATACTCTGCGGCCAGCTATCTGCAATTGCCTGCCTGTAATCA
>JAYVEA010000203.1:0-12021 GCA_043749085.1 Chitinophagales bacterium | reverse complement strand
CAAACCATGGATTATGTAAACTGAATGCATCTTTAAATCCATATTGTCCCCATAGTTTATCACCGAGCTTATAATAAAAAAACTTTAATGCCTGCATTGATTCAGTTGGTGTATATGGAAAAGATGATAATGCTGCAGTGGGCGCAATCACTCCTACATCATTAGTTGGTGAGCTTGCTGTATAACCATTTTGAATATCACTCGCTGTAAGCCCCCAGCACTGGGCACTATAGCCATAATACCCTTTTGGATTTGCTTTGCAATATTCGTAATTGATCTTTGTATGATTTATGGTTTGTGATTGATAACTGGCATACACATCCGTTAAACCATTAGGATTTATCCCGAGAAAAGAATAATGAGCAAAGAAAAGTGGCCCGCCATAATCCGGACCTAAAGGCAATTGATAACCGTAAAAAGTTTTACCATTTTTAATTGCACCATTTTGTGCCCAGCCATTATCATAAACTATTTTTGGGATTGAAGAAGTAGTAGAAGAAGCGGCGAATACATAAGTTATTAAAGCCTCATTCCATCCACGAATCTGGAAATTCATATCCCAGTTATAATTCGGGCTCCAGTGCCAGTACAAAACATTTTGATTATTCTGACGAAACCAACTCCATTCAACTCCATTCCATAAAATATTAATATCGTTACGCAACGCAGTTTCAGAAACATCTGTACCATTAAAAAATTGCCTTGCAGTGAGTAAGCCCTGCATTAGGTAAGATGTTTCTACAAGATCTGCACCATTGTCTTTTGTACTGAAAGGAATTACAATACCTGTTATTCCATTTAACCAATGTGGAAATGCACCATGAAATTTTTGAGCAGTATTTTTTAAAAACCCAACAATGGTTTGCAAACGTGCAAGTCCTTCTGCTCTGGTAATAAAATTGCGGCTAATGCCTGTAACAATGGCCATAATACCAAAACCTGATCCTCCTGTTGTAACCACATTATTATCACCATTGCTTCTTTCTCTTGCAAGCCCACTTGTGGGATGTGCAAAATCCCAGAAATATTTAAACGTTTGCTGTTGCACAAGATCAAGCAATGCATTATCTGATATGATAGCAAACTTATCAGAAGAATCAATAGCCGTAAGTAAATCAATATTCAAAGGTGTTTGAAAAGATCCTCCTGCCTGTGATTTAATATCTGTTGTAACAGATAATGAATATTTGCTGAGATAATTTAACGGCGAAGAGGATTGTATAATAACTGTATTATCGCTGTTCTCATAAGAAGTGTTATAAGTTATCGCTGTGCCACTATTATTTTTTAAAATAAAGGAATTGCTTACTGTGCTACGGTTAACAGGGGCGGAAAAAGTAACTTTTATAACCGGTGCTGGATTAATTCCATAATAACTAAAACCATTTGAAGTTCCATTTACTGTAAGCGTTGTAAATGTAAGCCCTGTTGGCGTAGGTGGCGGTGGTGGCGGATTTGTTGTACTATCACTTTTTTTACTGCAGCTGTGTAACAGTACAATCAAACACAATAAATAAAAATATTTACGCACCAAATTATCTGAACCACGATTTGGGTGGATTATGAGATTAAAGTGATTAAGGATTTTTTGTTTCAAATTTTTATTTTTTCTGGCAAATCTTTTTAAATCTCCCAAACCTGTTTACCGGCAGGCAGCTGGGGGTTCAGACAATCATTTTTTAAATCCATAAAAGGCCAGACTGTCATTATTTTTTGCTGCCACCAAAATGTTCCCATATTTAGCAGTTCGTAACCATTTTAAATCTCTCACCTCGCCTTTTATATCAAGAATCTTGGGTTGATCAAATCTACCTTTATCAACATTAAAAGATAATAATGAGGAAGCATCATATTGGCCCTCGTATGGAATTACACCAAAAAAATTCCCTCCTGCAAAAAATGAATTACCTGTTCGCTGAAATGAAAATAATGGAGTTAGTTGCAACTCCTGCGGCAAATCGTTTCTTGTAAAACCTGCCTGTCCGGCAGGCAGGTTTCCTTTACCATCATTAATAAAATAAGAAGAGCTTAGTGTTTCAGCCTTTAATTCTTTATAATCTTTAAACAAATCGTAAAACATAAATTGTACAGTTTTGCCTGCTACTTCACTGTATGTTAAATAGGCCTTCTTTAAAACCGGCAAAGCACGTTCCAATTCATCCTTTGCTAAAAAAGTATACTCTTTTCCATCAACTGTATATGCCATAACCTGTTCAACAGAACCATTGTTATCAAAATCTTTTATGTACAATTTTACAGGGCCATTTTTACCTGCAACCAATTTGCAGTTCTGTCCCCAATTGCCTGCCAGCAGATCAGGGAAGCCATCACCGTTTATATCAGTGGCATATAACGATTGCCATAAGCCGGTTGAATGTGGAATATCTACCTCTTTAAAAACACCTTTATTATTGATGAATATTTTTACAGGCATCCATTCTCCTGTAATAACAAGATCCATCCATCCATCATTATTTAAATCAGCAAATACTGATGTTGTAACTATTCCTGCTTCTTTTAAATTTATTATAGATGCATCAGCAAGTTTAAAATTACCTTTACCATCATTTAATAATAAATAAGATGATTGCGGATAACCATAATTTCCTGCTTCAGCTAACCCGCCAACAAATAAATCATTATCACCATCTTTATCTACATCAGCAACTGAAACACAGGATTTATTATATAGTAAATCTGGTAATGCCGATGTAGCTAATTGAAAATGACCTTTACCATTATTTATATATAGCCTGTCACTTAAATTTGGATTTCCATCAATATATTCATTTCCACCACTCACTACATACAGATCCAAAAAACCATCTTTATTCGCATCAAAAAAAACTGCATCAACATCTTCACTGCTATCACTTTTGCTAAATAGGTCAACATCTGTTTTAATGAACTTACCATCTTTCGTTTGAACCATCAGGCAGCCCGGCTGAAGCTTTGCCCCGCATACAAAAAAATCATCAAGGCCATCATTGTTTATATCACCTACGGCCAGTTTCGGGCCTCTGGTACTTTCTTCGTGAGGAATAAGATATTGCACATTAAAATCTACAAAATCATTTTCTTTATGTTTCCAGTCGCAATTTATTTCAGCAGAAATATTTTGTAAAATTTCCGGCGACGGAGGAAAATAATTTTTATATTTAAATCCTGCTATTGCATCTTTTTGTTTAACGATCAATTGTTGATTGGCAGGTACATTTTTTATTACCTGGAATTTTTGATCAGGCCATACTATTAATAAACTATCTGCTTTGGATAAACTGTCTAATCCAAAATGTAATCTTGTATCTGATGATGACATAAACCCTCTGGTAAGCATCAGTTGCTGGTATTGCATTTTTCCTTGTTGAAAAAGATATGCTTTACAACCTACCCCGAATGTATTAAAACCGGCATCACCTTTAAATGAAATTGACAGGTAATTTTTTGGGGGAGCATTATTTTTTAAAATAACTGCCGGTGCATTTATACAATTAATTACAAGGTCAAGGTTTCCATCATTATCAAGATCTGCATACGAAGCACCATTAAAATATCCTTTCATCTTTCCTGTGCCCCATTCATCGCTTACATCTTTAAAATTTATTTTACCATCGCCTTTAAATAAATATGGATGAGAAGATCCATCAGGCATTACACTTATTGCTTCGTCATCATATTTATCAGTTTGATCCATCCCTTTTTTTATATGCAGATCAGAAACGAAACGGACGTAATCGAGATCCACCGGCCGTTTTACAATACCGCTGGAAATAAAAAGATCTTTATTTCCATCATTATCAAAATCAGCAAATAATGGCGCCCAGCTCCAATCGGTGGCTGATACACCACTAATTAAAGAGGTTTCGCTAAAGCTGCTTCCACTCCCATTATTACGTTGCAAACAATTTTTTGAATATTGGTTTTGGTAACCACGAAGCTGAAGTTTTACTTTATAAATATCAAGGTTCTCATCACTGCCATAGGTTTTTAAAATTTTTTCATCCGGTGGCAGCATATCAACTGTTACCAGGTCTAACTGGCCATCATTATTATAATCGGCTATATCATTACCCATGCTAAACCTGCTGTAATGATTAAAATGTTTGGCGCCGCTTTCAGTAAATGTACCGTTGCCATTGTTTATATAATAATAATCGTTCTCATGAAAGTCGTTACCTACATAAATATCATCCCAGCCATCATTATTAAGATCAGCAACAGCAATACCTAATCCATAGCCGAGGTTACTTTGATAAATGCCTGCCTGCGCTGAAACATCTGTGAATTTTCCCGAAGTATTTATATCATTTCTATACAGCCTGTCGCCGGAAAGTGAATCAACGTTATGCCTGTTAATGGTATCAACAATATTAGCATGCGGATGATGTGATTGATTAAGAATATAACAATCCAGATCACCATCGTGATCATAATCAAAAAAAACTGTCTGTGTAGTAAAGCCAGAAAAATCTAATCCATATTTTGCAGCACTTTCAGTAAATGTTCCATTTCCATTATTTATAAAAAGCTCATTATGTCCCTTTAGGCCATGTTCATTAGCAACTGCAGAAACATAAATATCTAAAAACCCATCTCCGTTTACATCAGCCATAGTAGCGCCTGTACACCAATCTGCGGTTCCTGCAACACCTGCCTTTTCTGTAACGTCTTCAAATTTAAAATTTCCTTTGTTTAAAAAGAGCTTGTTATTACCCTTACTGTTTGCAGTAAAATAAATATCAGGAAGGCCATCATTATTTATATCCCCGGTTGCAACACCGCCGCCATTATAATAATAGAGGTAATAAAGTATATTGAAGAGATGCTTGTTTTCAAGCTTATTTTCAAAATGAATATTTGTTTTATCTGGAGATAAACTTATAAATAAAGCGGTTTGATTATTACAGGAAGTGCTTAATAAGCTAATGATAAAAAATAAAATTAATAATATAATAGAAATTCTTTTCTCTAACATTTGAAAAATCAATTTTAAAAGAATAGGTAAATAAAAAGGAGATAAAGATAAAAGGGCTGAATACTTAAGTACCAGCCCTTTTTATTTATAATATTTAATTCAGATACTCTATATAATTACAACTTACTATTATATAAAGCTAGTACTTCAGAAGCAGATAGAACTTTACCATATAAACGGAACTGGTCCATCTTACCTGTAAAAGCACTGATCCATGCATCACCGGGGCCACTCAAACCGGCATGTTTATTCCAGCCGCCTACTACTAAATTGGTTGCACTTTTCAAATTAAGTTTACCAAGTCCTAAATTTCCTGAGGCTCCGGGTGTGGCAACTTCAGCGCCATCAAAATATACTTTCACTGTAGATGAGGTTTCATCATAAGTAAATGCCAAATGATGCCAATTGCCATCAAATAATGGCTTATTAAAGTTATCAATATACTCTACCCAATGATCCATTAATGCAAACTTAAGCTGACATTTTACAGGTGTGGCGTGCTCCAGCAATAAAAAAGCAGCACTCTCATGCCAGTAATCTTTACTTGCCAGAGAAAAAAGAAGTTCCGTATTCGCGTTAACCGTGTTATTTAACCACATTGCTATGGTGCAACTTGTTGCATTTTTAAAATCATTTGCAGATGGGTATTTTACTGCTTGTGTACCATTTCCTTTAACGGCTTTCCCCTTTACGCCATCCACTGAGGCTAATGGATTCTCTGATGGAAAAGTTGCTCTCACACTATCCACTGCATTCATTAGCGGATCCTTAGTAGTGCCATCAAAAGCGACATAGAATTTTAACGGGCCTCCGGGTGGATTTGCATCTTTAGCATAATCTCCCAGTTTAGGCCTCTCGAATTTTTGGCACGAAAACATCACTATGCACAAGGAAAAAAGGACAATTACATTTTGATTGATTTTTTTCATACACTGATTTTTTATTTACGAGAACATGCAATCGCAAAATCTTATTTACTGTTGTTTCAAATTTATTAATTACCACTCCGGATTTTGTACCAGTTTACCACCTGATTTATCAATTTCAGGCTGAGGGATAGGATAGAACCTGCACCTGTTTGTATAGCCCAAAGGCCCCAGCACAGCTACCGCATCACCCCATCTTACGAGGTCAAAAAATCTTTCACCTTCAAGCCCCAGTTCGGCCCTTCTTTCCTTTTTTATATCCGCACGCATTTGTGACTGCGTTGTATAGGTAATGGGAGCAAGTCCAACACGCTTTCTTACCTGGTTTACCAGGGTTGCCGCCTGCGCACCGCTACCTGTTTCATTTAAACATTCTGCTGCCATTAAGAGAACATCAGCATAACGGTATACTCTCTGGTTTATCCAGTAAGCACCGTCCGACCAACCCGTTGATGCCCGCATGGCAGGGTCAGCATACACCTTTTTATTCCAGTATTTTCTTGGTAATGGCCCGGCAGGAACATCAAAAATAGAGTTGGGCAATGTACCACCGTAACCACCTGTAGATGGATCATCAGATTTACCGGAAAATAAAACCGTTGAAGGTAATCGTGGGTCACCTGCTTCAAAAGAATTTACAAAAGCATCTGTTGGTGTATTCCATCCCCAGCCCAGATTCCAGCCACTTGAATTAGGAGCTCTTACACCCTGGCAGGTGGCATACCATGATCCGTGATCATCTGTTCTGTTAGGACCCATATAGTTTTGCCATTCCAGGATTGATTCGCTGCAATTTTCTCCGGCATCTTTAAATATGCCAAAATAACTTGAATACAATGAATACTTGCCAGAGGCGATTATTTGTTGCAAGAGCGGAAGTGCCTGGCCAAAGTTTCCTCTGAATAAATATGCCTTGGCACCCAAAGTTCTGGCGGCTGCGCTTGTTAATCTTCCTGGATATTGTGAGCCCCATTCTGTTGGAAGGTTGGCAATAGCATATTGAACATCAGCATCTATCAAAGCATAAATAGCTGAAGCTGGTGATTTTGGAATATTTGCCTGGGAAGGATCATAAAGTCTGAAATCAATTTTAGGAACATCGCCAAATGTTCTTACCATATCGAAATAAGCAAACGCCCTGAAAAACCTTGCTTCGGCAATATTAACACGGGAATTAACTCCATCCAGTTTTAGTGAGTCGGCTGTTTGCAAAGCCGTATTGGTTTGATGTATTAATCTATAATGCGCCTCCCAGTAAAAATTGGTAGCCCAAAGGTCTTTTACATACTTGAAATTATCGAATGGTGCTACCCATTCTGCTCCATCCGCAGCATCACTTCCTTTTTCCGAATCATCTGAACGGAAATTATGCACACCCTGCCACGGTATACCTCCAAACACCTGACCTATATCATAATCTTTTATAGCACTGTAAATACCAAATACCTGTCCTTCAATTCCACCTTGTTTAATATCATCAAGCGTAGCAGTTAATGGTTTGCGGTCTAAAAATTTCTTACAGCCGCTGGCCATAAACAGCATAGGTATTGCCAGGAGAAGAATGCCCCGGGAAATTTGCTTACTTTTTTTCATATCCGAATTGTTTACTTTTTTCAATTATTAAAACGTTACGTTAATACCAAAGGTTGCAACTACAGGTATGGCGCCACCGGCATAATCAACGCCGAATGAAGTAGCGCTGCCCCCAAACTCAGGTGTATAACCTAAATTATTTTTGAAAGTTTTCAGGTTTTGTACATTGGCGTAAAGACGCAGGTTTGTAGCTTTTATTCTTGATATTACATTGCTTCCGAAATTATACGCCAGCTGGATGTTCCTGAACCTGAAATAACTTCCATCTTCAATGCCATAAGTAGAAGACACATAGTTGATCCTGTGATCCTGTGCTAAAATCGGATCCCAGTTGGATGTGCCTTCACCATGCCATCTGTTGATCTTAAATGCAGGATAGTTTACTCTTTGGAATGGAGATTCAGTGCCACCCCAGCCCCTGTAAATTTCATTCCCGTAAACACCATTGAAATCAACATCCAACTCCAGTCCTTTAAAACTAAATTTAACTGATCCGCCGTAGGTGAAATCAGGAGTCGGGTTTCCGATCGTCGTCATATCCTGGGTATTTATTTTACCATCACCATTAAGGTCTTTGTACTTAAGATCCCCGGGACCATACGAAAACTCTGTATTAACCGGGGACTTTAATTTATCAGCATACGACTGGTAAATACCTTCTACAATATAACCCCAAAATGAACCGATCGGCGCACCAACAATTGTTCTGGAGTAACCATCGTATCCTGGGAATTCCGGTGCCAAAGACAATACTTTGTTTTTATACGTGGTTAAATTGGCGCTGATATTAATACCAAAATCTCTTGTCACTTTTTGGTTCCATGTTGCCGATAACTCTAATCCGCTGTTCTTGATACTACCACTATTGGTCAACCTTGGAAGTGTTCCACTATTGCCCGGTACATAAGTCATAAGATCTTTTGTAACCTTATCAAAATATGCAGCTTCAAATACTAACCTGTTTGAAAATGCTGCGAGTTCCACACCAACTTCTTTGCTAAGATTTTTCTCCCATTTTAAATTGCGGTCAGGTATATAAGTTGGCTGAAAAGCAACATAGATATTATTTCCAAATACAGCTGCCGAGCCGCTGCTCAGACCGGGATAAAACGGATAATCATAACCATAGGTATTTTGAATACCTAATTTACCTATAGAAGCTTTTAATTTTACAAAGTCAAAAAAACGCTGGTTGTTCATAAAATTTTCTTTGCTCAATTCCCATGCAGCACCTACTGCCCAGAAATTTTGAGAACGTTCGCTGGGAGAAATTTGCGAGGAGGCATCCCGCCTGAATGATCCATTCAGATAATATTTGTTTTGGTAGTTGTAAAGCATTCTTACTAAACCTGAAACAGTTGCTTTTTCCGCTTGTGAAGAACTGGCTCTTTGGGATTGGATATCACCAAAGCCATTGTTGATATACCAGAATCTTTCATCATCCGGGATGGCTGCACCCGTTGAACTTTGGTTTACTGAACCACCCCTGCTGAACCTTGAAAAAGAATAAGTAGTAAAACCGGCAGTAGCATTCAGGTTATGATTACCGTAACTTTTCTTAAAGGAAAGAATATGATCCTGCTGAAACTTTCTATATGTATCATCATTTTCATTAACCCTTGTAGCCGGGCTGATAAGAAATACTGCACTGGCCGCTACATCATAAGAATTGTAAAGCGGGGTATATTGCCTCCTGTTTACATTGCTCATATCGGCATACACAGTACTTTTCCAGGTAAAATATTTTAAGAAATTAATTTCTGCAAACACACTTGCTACTGTTCTGTATTCAATATTTTTTGTTTTATTCCATTCATTCTCCAGTTGAATTAATGGATTAACAACTCCTGAGTTTTGAATTGAAGGCAGTTCGTAATATAGATTCTGATTCATACTATCCAACCCGTAAGGATTTTTAGTGAAAACAGTTTTTGTTCCGGAAGGAACAATAGGAATTACTTTACGGGCCTGGTCCAAAATATAGGTAGCATTGTATGGATTGTCCTGTCTTGAACCGTTAAAATTGATACCAACTTTAAGTGCCTTATTAAATCTAAATTCATCACTGAATGAGAAAAGTATTTTCTCTAATTTTTCATGCCTGATTATGCCTTCATCTGTTGTATAACCTAATCCCATGGTGAATTTATTTTTGTCAGTTCCGCCTGATAAAGTCAGGTTGTTGGCATTGAATCTTCCTGTCCTGGTAACTACATCAACCCAGTCAGTGTTTGCTGTCCATGGTGTATAATCAAATGGAGAGAATGCATTAATATTTACCTTCTCTTCCTCGTACAGGGTTTTAAATTGTGCTGCATCTGCCAATTCAATTTTATCTACTAATTTTTTAAAACCGTAAGAAGAATTAAAATTGATTATGGTTTGTCCTGCTTTGGCTCTTTTGGTGGTAATTGCTATTACACCGTTTGCGCCGCGTACACCAAAAATGGCTAATGATGAAGGATCTTTTAAAATTTCAATTGACTCAATATCATTAGGGTTGATATAATCAATATTGTCATTGAAGATACCATCCACCACGTATAAGGGCTGAACCTGTCCAATACTGATTGTACCACGTATACGAATATCTGGTGCCTGTCCCGGGGTACCATTATTTACAACAGAAAGGCCGGCAACCTTACCTTGTAGGGATGCTACTGGGTTTGTATTTGGCTTATCTGAAACCTCTTTACCCGCTATTTTTACAATTGAACCAGTAAGATCTCTTTTGTTAGCAGTACCATAACCGATAACAACAACCTGCTCTAATTGCCTGCTGGCAGTTAACATGCTAACATCAATATTGCTTCTTCCACTTAATGCTATTTCCTGCTTATCATAACCTGATGAGCTTATAACAAGAGTTGCATTGGAATTCACTCCGCTTAAAGTGAATCTTCCATTATTATCCGTAGAAGTTCCCATTTTAGTTCCTTTTACAACAACAGATACAGCAGGTAAAGGATCCCCGGTGGATGATGTAACCCGACCTGTAACAACACTTCCCTGGCCATAAGAAGAGGAAAAGAAAAAAGCTAACAATATTGTAAACAGCGGTAAGAAAACAATTTGTTTTGTTTTGGCAATTAGAATAGCAATCATACTCAGTGAGATTTAAGCGTTAAAATTTCAATCGATTGAAGTTATTACAATGGGCACACAACATTACGAAAAAGATGCATGATTTTAAGTTTTTTTATAAATAAAAAATATTGTATCACCTGTGAGGATCGCTTTTACATTTTACAAAATCAGCGTCGCAATTGAATGTGGCAAACTCGTTACCTGTGCAGCTTTACCGTTATTCCATAAAAAATATTGAATATTTTTATCACCCTGATTCATTACGATCACTGCGATGCTTCCGTCAATATTTTTAAAAGCTGTGCTTAATAAAGGGCTTCTGCTGGAAGCGCTTTCAATTCTTTTTGCTCCTGGGCGAATGAATTTGGAAAAATGGCCAATATAATAATATGCATTCATATAATATACTTTGCCGGTTTTGGTATCAGCATGAATTGGTGCAAAGCAATAATTCTGTACATGGTTTGGGCCGCCTATTTCGTCTAGTAAAACATTCCAATCCGTCCAGCCAACAGTGCCATTATTAAAATCATTTATCATGGAACGTCCATAACGCTCACCCCACTTCCAGTCATTTATCTGGCTCATTTTAAAAGGGCCGTTACACCCTTCAGTAAATAAAATATTTTTTGCAGGAAAACTTTCCCCAACCTTTTTTACATTTTCAAATACCTGGTCGCCGCCACTCCAGTCTTCATACCAATGAAAACCCAGTCCCCATGCATATTTGGCGGCATCAGGATCATTGAATATGGTAGTTGCACGCTGGTAAACAAGATCACGATTATGATCCCATACGATTATTTTTTTATTACTTAGTCCTTCTCTTTTTAATGTTGGGCCTAAATAATTTTTAAGAAAATCCCGTTCATCCTCTGCAGTAAAAACACACGATTCCCACGTTTGCGTAGCCATTGGTTCATTTTGGATAGTAAGACCCCAAACCGGTATGCCTTCTTTTGCATAAGCTTTAATAAATTTTGCATAATAGTTTGCCCATGACTGGTAAAACTCAGGTTTTAATTTCCCTCCATGAAGCATATCATTATTATCTTTCATCCATGCCGGCGGGCTCCACGGGCTTGCAAATAAAGTAAGCTTACCACCAGCTGCTGCAATAGCCTGTTTAATAAAAGGGATGCGATATTGTTCATCATGCGCAACACTAAAAGTTTTTAATTCTTTATCACCATCAGCAACATAAGTATAACTGCCGCTGGAAAAATCGCAGCTATGAATATTAGTTCTTGCCAATGTATAACCAATCCCTTTTTTAGGATCGTAATAGGCCTGTAAAATTTCTTTTTGTTTTTCTTTTGGCAACATAGCAAATGTTTCAGCAGATGCATCGGTAAGTGCCCCGCCAATACCAATAAAAGTTTGAAATGTTTTTGATGGATCAATAAAAACACACGGCTGTGTTTCCTTCGGCTGCCCCAT
>JAYVEA010000202.1:0-3790 GCA_043749085.1 Chitinophagales bacterium | reverse complement strand
ATTCCTGCATTGATATTAGTTGTTATAGGTGCTTTGCCATGCCTGACTCTAAAAATTGATTCATTTGGAACAATGCCTTTATTTACAAAATGGTCAATATTAGTATCAGTGATAGGATAAAGGTTTGGGTCAGTTAAATTGAACAAAGTGGAAAAGTAATTCTTGAAAACTGCTATAGTATTTAAATCAGCTTGATTTTCTGTCTCTAACATGACTCCCGCCTCTACATTTGCAAATAGGCCATTGGAAGTTAAATTGGAAGATCCTATGACTAATTTGGCTTTGCCAATTGCCTCAAATAAATAAAATTTGGGGTGAAAAATAATCTGCTCTTTCTGGAAAAAAATATGAGCCGATACTTGCAAAGACATTAATGCTTTTAAGGCTTCTTTAGAAGTAGCCTCCTGATCAATACCAACTATTAAACTGATTTGCTGCAAATGACCTTTCGCAGCTTGAATATATGGCGCTATACCAAGTACAGCACTTGCACTAGCAAATGCTGTAACGCCTGTAAAATTGGTGAAACTTGCATCTTGCAATAAACTGATAAGATGCGTACCAGTGGCGTCTGGGGAAGAATTTCCAAATCCTTGAACTAAAAAAATTGATTTCATCTTTTTTGTGTTTGGTAAAAATAGTTAAAGGATTTGTCTTTGTATAAAATGGAAATTTTGTTTGTAGTCTTAGCGTTGATTACGTGAAGTGTCAAATAAGATTACAGCTAAAAAAGAAAAGCACTACTCCGTAATCAACAGCTATTGTCGAACAGCAAACTGTAATTACATTTCTTCAAAAAATTCTACCATCTTCCTTCTCAACTTCTCATCAGGCATTTCCCTTGACCAGCGCTTAAATTATCCAATAAATTTTCTGGATTGGAAGTAGCAGGATGCGAAATGATATATTTTAAAAAAAATTGCGCCCATGTGTTTATATTATACTCACTGCCAGTCCGGAAAAGTTTACATTGCCCCCCACAAAAAATATTTATCCTCACTTGTATAGGATTGAACAAATCTATTTATCTTACTCTATCATTAATTACTGCTTTTATAAATAAATTATATTATGAGAAAAATTACTCTTGCCAGCCTTCTTCTCCTCACAATTTTTATTGGATGTAAAAAAAATACATCCACAGAATTGCAGATAAATGATGCCGCTAAAACAATCACGCAAAGAAGCTGCGCTGCTAACGAAGTAGTGCAGCAACAATTGATGTCAGATCCAAATTTAAGAACAAGGATGAATGAAATAGAAACCTTCACCAGGAAGGTAATAACATCAGGGGAAAACAGGCGTTTGGTTAATGGGGTAATTGAAATTCCGGTTGTTGTTAATCTATTATACAGAACTCCTGAAGAAAATATTTCCGATGCGCAAATTCAATCTCAAATTGATGTAATGAATGCAGATTTTAATGCTGCCAACAAAGACGTACGTAAAGTGCCCTCATTATTTACACCCTCTATCGGCAATACGGGGTTAAAATTTGTTTTACTCAGTATCAATCGCAGGGCTACGGATGTTGTTAGTTGGGGAACCAATGATGCAATGAAATTTACCCATCGTGGGGGAATTGATGCTACCGATCCTTCTCATAATTTAAATATGTGGGTATGTAATTTAGGGCGGTATCTTGGATATTCATATTATCCGGGTATAAGAGATGCTATTGATGGAGTAGTAATTTTGTATTCAGCTTTTGGCAGCAGGGCTGTATACCGTAATGGCACGTATCTTAATAAGTATGATCTGGGCAGAACAGCGAGTCATGAAGTAGGACATTGGATGAATCTCCATCATATTTGGGGTGACGATGGTGGTTCCTGCACAGGATCTGACCTTGTTGATGATACACCAAACCAGGGCGCTGAAAATTATGGATGCCCGGATTTTCCGCATATCAGTTGCAGCAATTCCGGTGATATGTCAATGAATTATATGGATTACACTGATGATGCCTGTATGTATATGTTTTCAAAAGGACAGGCTCAAAGAATGCTTGCAGTTTTTGCGCCGGGCGGGCCAAGGGCATTAATAGGTCAATAACAACAAAAAATATATTTGTAAGAAGCCTCCATAACATGGGGGCTTTTTCTCTATCTTTAAAACCGGCTAAAACTAAATTGTACATGTCCATCTTAACTGTTGAAAATCTATATAAAAATTATGGTTCGGTACAGGCGCTGAAAAATGTAAACTTCAGCGTTCCTTCCGGCTCAGTATTTGGTATATTGGGACCTAACGGCAGCGGTAAAACAACATTGCTGGGAATAATTATGGATGTGCTTAAAGCAACAAAAGGAACTTACCGTTTATTTGACAAGGTGCCCACTGCAGACCAGAGAAAGCAGATCGGAACATTGCTTGAGACACCAAATTTTTATCATTACCTCTCGGCTCAAAAAAATCTTGAGATAGCTGCAGCAATTAAAGGGCAGGACAGAAGTGATATACCCCGTGTATTGGAGTTGGTGAATCTTACGCAGCGAAAAGATTCCAAGTTCAGCACTTATTCTCTTGGTATGAAACAACGGCTGGCAATAGCTTCCTGCCTTTTGGGAGATCCGCATGTAATGGTTTTTGATGAACCTACCAATGGATTAGACCCTGTTGGGATTGCAGAAATAAGAGAATTGATAAAAAAATTATATCACCAGGGTAAAACCATCATAATGGCAAGCCACCTGTTGGATGAGGTTGAAAAAGTTTGTACGCATGTTGCTATTTTAAAGAAAGGAGAATTAATTACAACAGGAAATGTAAACGAGATTTTAGCCAATGAGGACATTGTTGAAATTGGTTCAGAAGATAATGAAAAACTGTTGCTGATATTAAAGTCGCTAAATAATTATACCAACATTAAACAAGCAAATGATTTATTACAATTATTTTATCCTGTTGGCACTGCAAACCTAGCAGAGATAAATAAACATTGCTTTAATAATGGGGTGATCTTAAATCATCTGGTTGTAAAGAAGAAAAGCCTTGAGGCTAAATTTTTTGAACTAACTAATTAACCCATAATCATGTTGAACTTATTAAAAATTGAATGGCTAAAAATAAAAGGATATAAAACATTCTGGATACTTACCACACTTTTCCTGGTGAGTATTGTGGGGGTTAATTATTTTGTTTTTTATATCAAGCAGGGGATCACACAAGGTAATAATACAGCTGTTAATGCTGTTCTTGGTAGTCCATTTGACTTTCCTAATGTATGGCATACGGTGAGTTATTTTTCAAGTTTTTTATTATTTATTCCGGGACTAATGGTTATCACCTCCATCACCAATGAATATAGTTTTAAAACGCACCGCCAGAATATTATTGACGGCTGGAGCCGGCAGCAATTCATTCATGTAAAAATTGCGCAGATCGTTATCATTTCATTTTTGGCAACGGTATTTGTTTTTCTAACTTCCATTTTATATGGATTGCTTGCCGGCAGCACTTTTAGTTTTGATAAGATACAGTTTGTAGGATATTATTTTATACAGTCATTATCTTATTGCCTGTTTGCTTTATTGATCGGCGTATTAATAAAACGCTCCGGACTTTCAATTGGCCTCTTCTTTTTATATTGTTTTATAATTGAAAATTTTTTAGGTGCTATACTTAATAATATGGGTGGCGTTAGAAGTATAAGTGGTCCCGGAGATTATTTGCCACTTAATACCGTAGATAATTTAATTCCATTTCCCTTCTTTAGAAGTATTGTACAACTTGGTACACCGCCATCTGCCTATGTTTTACTGGCATTAAGTGCAGTATATCTTTTTCT
>JAYVEA010000201.1:0-12065 GCA_043749085.1 Chitinophagales bacterium | reverse complement strand
TACTTTAATGGCCGCAGCATGGATGTTTATATTGCCAAGCTTCGAAAATATTTAAAAGATGATAATACTATTGAGATCGTAAATATTCATGGAAATGGTTTCAGATTGGTGGTGCAGGAATAATTGTCTGAACTGGGATTTATGGGATTAAAGGATTAATGGGAAATTCGGTACCATCACTTTTCTCATTCCTTATTTTTTATTTCTTATTCCTTATTTCATTTTCTTACATTGTACTTCTTAGATTACGAAAATAACAATGGCGTTCCTCCACTCCCATAAGATTTTTTACCAAGATGTTCATATGCTTTCTGTGTAACTTCTCTTCCTCTTGGAGTTCGCATTAAAAATCCTTCCTGGATTAAAAAAGGTTCATACACTTCTTCAAGCGTTCCTGTTTCTTCACCTACTGCAGTTGCAATAGTGGTTATACCTACCGGCCCGCCTTTAAATTTTTCAATTATACAATTAAGAATTCTATTGTCCATTTCATCCAGGCCATGCTCATCAACATTTAATGCTTTTAATGCATGCTGTGTTATAGCAAGATCAATAGTTCCATTGCCGAGTACCTGCGCAAAATCTCTCACTCTTCTTAAAAGCCCGTTGGCAATGCGTGGCGTGCCACGGCTTCTGCCTGAAATTTCAGTAGCTGCATCGGAAGTAATTTTTGTGTTGAGAATTGCAGCAGATCGTAAAATTATTTTTTGAAGCGTAACAGCATCGTAATATTCCAGCCTTGATTTAATACCAAAACGTGAAAGTAACGGTGCTGTAAGCAAACCGCTGCGTGTGGTAGCACCAATCAATGTAAATGGGTTCAGGTTTATTTGAACGCTTCTTGCATTGGGCCCGGTGTCGATCATTATATCAATGCGATAATCTTCCATCGCTGCATACAAATATTCTTCCACTACATTACTCAACCGATGGATCTCATCTATAAATAAAACATCATTGGCCTCAAGGTTCGTAAGCAATCCGGCAAGATCACCGGGTTTTTCAATAACAGGTCCGCTGGTTTCCTTAATATTTACCCCTAGCTCATTAGCGACAATCCGGCTCAAAGTTGTTTTACCTAAACCCGGGGGACCATGGAACAGAACATGATCCAATGCTTCGCCTCTTAGCTTTGCTGCTTTAATAAAAATGCGCAGGTTTTCTATTATCTGGGCTTGCCCGGAAAAATCTTCAATAACTGCAGGACGAATATTATTTTCAAATTCTTTATCCGCAGCAGTCAATAATTCCTTTGCAGTATTTAAATTTTGATTGGGCATTTATTTATCTTTATCAGCTTTGTAAAACTAAACATTAAAACTAAAATCATTTAAAATGAAAATCGGAATCCTTGGTACCGGTATGGTTGGTAATACTTTGGCTACAGCACTTATTGCAAAAGGACATGAAGTAAAAATGGGAAGCCGTGATGCAGCGAATGAAAAAGCAGCAGAATGGACAAAAGCCAATGGTAAAAATGCTTCGCAGGGAACTTTTGAAGATGCTGCTGTTTTTGGTGATATTATTTTTAACTGCACAAAAGGCGAACATTCCCTTGAAGCAATTAATGCAGCAGGTGAACAAAATCTTGCTGAAAAAATTTTAGTAGATGTTGCCAATCCACTGGATTTTTCAAAAGGAATGCCGCCAACTTTATCTTTGGTAAATGATACTTCTCTGGGTGAAACAATACAAATTGCATTTCCTCAAACCAAAGTGGTTAAAGCACTCAATACTTTAAACTGCACATTAATGATTGATGCAAACAAGCTAGCTAATGGCGATCACAATTTATTTATTTGCGGCAATGATGAAAAGGCCAAGCAAAAAGTAAAAGACTTATTGCATGAAAACTTTAACTGGAAAAATGAAAATATTATCGATCTCGGCGACATAACCAATTCCCGTGGCACAGAACAATTATTACCCATCTGGATAAGATTATGGGGAGCATTAGGCACGGCTGATTTTAATTTTAAAATAGTACGATAACAGGGAAAAGTTTAATTTACATTTATCAACCAAACCCCAACCTTTCAGCAGCACATATCACCATTAATCAAATGCAGCTGACTTTTAGCTTTATAACTAAGTAATTTTGAAATCTTGAAACTTAATCTAAGATATTGGATATGCCAGGTAGCCGGATGGGGCGGATGGACTTTGATAAACCTGTTTTTTGTTTATCTGTTTGCCCATGATATGTATTTAAAGCCCCCTGAAAAAAGCAGGATATTTCTAACAGACCTTTTCATCATATTTGTATGCGCTATTTTAGCCACTCATTTATTGCGTTTTGTTTTAAAAAAAATGCAATGGATGCGCCTACCTACTAAAAAAATAATAATGCTTTTTATTTCAGGAGTGTGCTTAACAGGACTTCTGTGTTATTATGGCCCTAAATTTATCGCAAGCCTTACAAAGGCTTCTCTTATTGAATACGAAAAAAAGGAAGACCTTGCTAAAGCCATTAATAAAGAAAAACAATTAAATGTAGCCGGTACAAATTATTATCTCTTCCATGCAAATAAATTGCAGCCCCAGGACACTTCTAAATCAGGATTGAATTATGCAGCTGCATTTATCAATATTAAAAAATATACAGGCTGGTATAGAAATCAAAATGGAAATTGGCAATACGAAGATCAGCACAAAGGAAGATTTTGGTGGGAGATAATTTTTACATTCATTTTAGTTGCCTTATGGCTTTTACTATACATGGTTTGGCATTTCGTGGAAAAAAACCGTAACGACCAGGTTGACAGATTAACACTTGAAAAAACAGTAAAGGAATTGGAAGTAAAAACTATAAAGTCTCACATAAATCCTCACTTTATATTTAATTCATTAAACAGTATACGGGCTTTGGTTGATGAAAACCCTCAACGGGCACGAAAGGCTATCACTGAGCTTTCCAATATTTTACGAAGCAGTATGCAGGTAGAAAAAATGGAAACCGTGCCCTTACATAAAGAACTTGATATTGTAAAAGATTACCTGGCTTTGGAACAAATGCGTTTTGAAGAGAGATTAAAAGTAGAAATGAAGATTGATGAAGATACGTTGGAGCAACCCGTACCTCCAATGATGTTGCAAACGCTTGTAGAAAATGCTATAAAGCATGGAATAAGCAAAAGCATCAATGGAGGATTTGTAAAGATCTGTTCTGATTTTACAGATAACAATCATGAATTAGTTGTGCAAAATTCAGGGCAAATAAACGATGAAGTAAATGATGATGGATTTGGGATAAAATCCACACAGGATCGCCTCAGGTTTCTTTACCATGGAAAAGCCCGATTCGAAATTAAAAATGTGAATGGGAATATGGTAGAAAGCAAAATAATTATGCCGGTAAACTGGTGAGTAGTGAGTGGTGAATAGGAATAAGCATATTTAATTAACACTCACAACTCACAACTGACAACTCACATATATGAAAGCTATCATTATTGATGATGAACGTTTAGCAAGAAATGAGTTAAAAAAACTTTTACAGGAATTTCCTGAAGTGGAAGTAATAGGTGAGGCTGCCAATGCCAATGAAGGCATTGATAAAATTGAAACTCTTGGGCCAGACCTGATCTTTTTAGATATACAAATGCCCGGGAAAACAGGATTTGATATGCTCACAGAATTGGAAAGAGCGCCACATGTAATTTTTGTTACTGCCTACGATGAGTATGCTTTAAAAGCTTTTGATGTAAATGCTCTCGACTACCTGATGAAGCCTGTTGAGCCGAAACGCCTTGCTGATGCATTAATGAAGGTGAGGCAAAAAGATGAGGAAGAAGAATTTCCTCATGCAAATATTAGAACAGGGTTATTGGGCGAGCATGACCAGGTATTTGTAAAAGATGGCGAACGTTGCTGGTTTGTAAAACTTTCTGAGGTTCGTTTATTTGAAAGTGTTGGCAACTATGCAAAAGTATTTTTTGCAGGGAATAAACCGCTTATTTTAAAATCACTAAATTCATTAGAAGAAAGATTAGATGATAAAGTTTTTTTTAGAGCTAACCGCAAGCATATTGTAAACCTAAGAATGATAGACAAAATAGAGCCGTACTTTAATGGAGGTTTATTATTAGAATTACATGGTGGAGAAAAAGTGGAAGTAAGCCGGAGGCAGGCAGTGAAGTTTAAAGAGATGATGAGTTTATGATTAAACTTTAACGGGTACCGAATGAATAGCAGCAGCCATTTCTAAAATAAGACTTTCATCTTTCTCAATAGCATTACCCACTACAATCACATCTGCGCCGGCTTTACAATTCAAATATGCTTTTTCAGGATCAGTAATGCCGCCGCCAATAATTAAAGGCACAGAAATAGATTGGGAAACTTTCTGGATCATACTTTCAGTTATGGGCCTTTTAGCACCGCTGCCGGAATCCATATAAATTATTTTCATACCCAGCATTTCACCTGCCATTGCGGTGCACATTGCTATTTCATCTTTATCTGAAGGTAATGGGGCTGCACCGGAAATATAAGAAACCGTTGTAGGAGCACCTCCATCAATTACAATGTAGCCTGTGCTTATTATCTCAAGACCACTATTTTTCACAACCGGGGCACTGATAACATGCTGCCCAATCAATAATTCAGGATTACGTCCGCTTATCAATGAAAGATATAATAATGCATCAGCATATTTTGATACCTGTGAAGGACTTCCCGGGAAAAGAACAACAGGAATATTGCATGATCTTTTGATGAATTGAATACACTCGTCTAAATAAGTAGAAATAACCAAACTGCCTCCAACCAAAAAATAATCAACCTTTGCACTCATTGCCAGGTCAATCAGGCTTTGCATCTTTCCATCATTTACTTTATCAGGATCAATTAAAACAGCAAACGACTTTGTGCCATGTCTTTTTTTCTCCGTTAGCGAATTATATATCCTGTTTATCATTGTTTCCAGATTGGTATATGCAAAAATGTAAAAATTTTCCGTCTTATTAAAATTAACGTAAATATTATTGCTAATTCCGGTATTCACACAATACTTAATAACTTTAAAGCATGCTAAATGTTGTAAAAGAAATAAAGTTTAAAACAGCAAGAAGCGGCGGAAGCGGCGGCCAAAATGTAAATAAGGTGGAAACTATGGTAGAAGGATATTTTAATGTGCAGGCTTCACATTTGCTTTCTTTAGAAGAAAAAGATCTTATAAAGCAAAAGCTTGCCAATAAAATAACTGATGAAGGGTTTTTACTGGTTAAAAGCCAAACAGAGCGATCGCAGCTTGGAAATAAAGAAGAGGTAATAAGAAAAATAAATACGTTGATAAACCAGGCTTTAATTAAGCCTAAAAAAAGAAAGCCAACCAAACCATCCAAAGCGGCTAAAGAAAAAAGAATAGAATCTAAAAAGAAAAAAGGCGAAACAAAATTGAACAGGAAGAAATTTGTCTTTTAGAAAACAATCAACCCTTCTACTTTGGATAAACTATTCAGGCTCATAACACTATCTGCGCTTAGCTTTCAGCGTTTCAAAAATTTGTTTCTGCTTCTCAATTTCTGACTGTTGATTTTTTTGGTCTTTAATATTATCTTCTATTTGCTGCTCTATTTTTCTTTTTCTTTTTTGAAGATCATCGGCATCATCTAATAAACTCTTGTATTTTTTTTCAGCCTTTTTTACTGCATCTTCCTGAGCTTTAATTTGTTGCTCAAGATCAAAAGCCTGTACGTTTGGAATAAGGTTATCTAAAAAGGATTTTGCATTACTTATCGTTTGCGCATCATCAGCTTCAGTAATATAATTCTCGTTCCCACGGGAAACAAGCATAGTTACAGCAGATATATCTTTTTCTTTCTTACTCTTTCTATCAACTTTAAAATATACATCATATGTTCCTCCTCCCAACTCGGGAAGCGATACGTTTTTATACATTGTAAATCCTTTTGAATCTTTTCCTTTGTATCCTGATTTTTCCATTTTATCACGGATAGCTTTTGATACCGTATTTTCAGGATAAGAAAATTCATTTACTACAGCAGGCTTTTGCCCATCTTTAAAATCAATAAAAACATAACGAGCCTGAGAAAAGGAAGTATTGAAAAAAAGAATGGCGGCAAGTGTATAAATTATTTTTTTCATGGTTAAATATTTTTATTAAAGATACGGTAATCTATAAAACAGTTGCATTCATTTATACCCCCAATTAAAAATTATACAGCTAAATTTGATTTTTAAAAAGGCAATTTGAGCAGCATTAAAAAGTTAGCAGGGCAAACGGTTTGGTATGGCACCAGCTCTATTGCTGCAAGGTTTTTAAATTATCTTCTTACCCCCTACCTTACCGGCGTATTAGCCGTTTCAGGCTATGGAGAGATGAGTCTTGTTTATGCCGCAATCCCTTTTTTAAATGTGATCTTCACCTATGGAATTGAAACAGCTTATTTCCGTTTTTCACATAAAGAAGGTTTTGAAAAAGATATTTACAGCACTTCTTCCATTTCAATTTTCATCAGCACAATTCTTTTAACTGCTCTTTTATTAGCTTCACATTCTTCGGTTGCACATTGGTTAAGATTGGATGATCACCCTGAGTTTATTACCTACAGCGCATTGATAATTGCACTGGATACATTGGCTACTTTGCCCTTTGCAAGACTAAGGCAGGAAGGTCGTCCGCGTAAGTTTGCCTTTATCCGTATAACAAGTATTCTTATAACCATTGGCTTAACGTATTTTTTTATTTCTGTTTGTCCAAAGATTGTTGCCAATGATCCTTTAGGTTTGGTTGCAAAATTTTACGTAAAAAATTATGGAGTGGGGTACGTTATTCTTGCCAATCTTATTGGTTCATTTATCACTTTACTTTTATTATCAAAAGAGCTGTTTGCTTTTAAATGGAAGTTCAACGCTGCTGTATGGAAACAGATCATGATCTTCTCTTTGCCTTTAATAATTGCCGGCTTTGGCGGTATGATAAATGAAACTTTTGACAGGATAATGCTGGGGTGGTGGGCCCCTGTACATGGTGCAGAAGCAGCCAAAAGCGAAGTGGCAATTTACAGCGGTTGTTATAAACTTTCTATTTTGATAAGTCTTTTTATTCAGGCTTTTCGTATGGGAGCCGAGCCTTTCTTTTTTAGACAATCAGAAGGTGGAAATCCACAAAGAACATATGCAAGAGTTATGAAGTTTTTTGTGATAACCATCACAGTTATGTTTTTAGCAGTAGCACTTTACTTAGATATATGGAAATATTTTCTTACAAAAAAAACATACTGGACTGGGTTGAAAGTTGTACCTATACTGCTTCTTGCAAACATGTTCCTTGGTATTTATTACAATCTTTCCATTTGGTATAAGCTTACGCATAAAACAATTTCAGGTGCATACATTACAATAATCGGGGCGGCTATCACATTAGTTATTAATTATGTTTTCATTCCTTACTATAGTTATATGGCTTGCGCCTGGGCAACGTTTTTTTGTTATGGAAGTATGATGGTTATTTCATTTGTATGGGGGCAAAAAGCATATCACATCCCTTACGCATGGAAGAAATTATGCGCCTATATTATTATTGTTGTCCTTTTATTTTTTGTGCATAGAACAATCATTCATTTTTTCAATACCCGGATAATTAATATTTCAGCTGCAAGCTTTTTATTATTTATTTATTTATGGTTTATTATAACAATTGAAAGAAAAGAATTTAAAAGAATCCCTGTTATTGGTAGATTTTTATAAAAAAAATCAATCACCATGAACTACCAGCTAAATAATGAAAAGATTTCTTAAAAAATTATTAGGTCCTCTTTTAACGCGGCTTGCATCAAAGGCGTCGGCGCCCAAAAGGAAGGATGTATTCAGTTCTTTAAGCCGGCTGCTACGCAATATTGAAAATAATAAGGGAAAGAAAGGAGTGATCATTGATGTTAACTTTGCCAATGATAAATTCATCATCTTCAGCGATCATCATAAGGGCAATAAAGATCACGGAGATGATTTCGCCGGTAATGAGCCCAATTATTTAGCAGCGCTGGACTATTATGCTTTGAATAAATTTACTTATATCAATCTTGGCGATGCTGAAGAATTATGGAAGTATAAGCCGAAGGAGGTTATCGCAAAAAATATAATGGCCCTAAGAAGTGAAGCAAGATTTCAAACCGAAAATAAATATTATAAAACATTTGGCAATCATGATCTTACCTGGAAAAATAAACTTGATGTACATATATGGTTCAAAGATATTTATACTTTGCCATTGCCAATATGGGAAGGCATTTTGCTTAAAGTATTAATAAATGAAAAGCCTCTTTCTGTATTTTTAACGCATGGGCACCAGGGAGATAAAATGAGTGATAATAATGCTTTCAGCACCTGGATGGTAGCTCACCTCTGGCGGCCTCTTCAAAGATATCTACAGATAAATGTAAACACACCTGCTAAAGATTTTACACTGCGTGATAAGCATAATATTATGATGCATGACTGGAGCAGCCGTAGAGAAAATCTCCTGCTAATTACAGGGCATACACATAAACCGGTGTTTGCCTCCGGATTATATTCTGATCATCCCAACAATACAGTTGATGATAATAAAATTGCGGCTGCTGAAAATCATAATAAATTAAAGCCTTCCTATTTCAACAGTGGCTGCTGCTGTTACAATGATGGAGACATAACCGGGATTGAAATAGCCGGCGGAAAGATATCATTGATAAAATGGCATTGGGAAAATAACACTTCTCAACGCTCTGTTTTAGAAGAGAAGAACTTAATTGAGCTGGCGAAAGATCTGAGCTATAATAGAATTTTTAAAGCTTTAGAATAATCTTACATTAGCGTTGGCTTTAGTTCTTTCACTTAAAACTTATTACAATGAAAAAGCTCATTACTTGCAATCTCCTGATTTCTTTAATTGTTACTCCTTCTGTATTTGCCCAGTCTAATCCTTTTGGCAGTTCAAACATTTTTCAAATTATAGATATTCAAACTATATCGCCAATCCATTCACGAGTGAGTTGCAGGAACAATGATGGATCAACGATTGAATTCAGACGCCTTCAAAAATCAGATCCTAGAAAAATTAATAATAAACTTAAGCCTTTAGCTTTGGGAGCATATGTTGCAGCAGATTTTAATGCAGGAACAGTATTTTTAATTAATGACAGCACAATTAAATATAGACTTATAAAACCTACCTTTTCAAACCAATGTTGTTCTATAACTAATATAGAACCGTTAACTAATTCTAGAGCATATTTCTATACTGCAAAGAAGGACACTGCAAATGGACTTACTTATTTTATAATGGGGGATACGTGGGGTACTTACCCGGGAGGTGAGGTAGGACAGCCAATATATGAGAAGAATTATAACAATAAAAGATATGCTATTTTAAATACTCTGAATAATGGAACCACACTAAACCAATATGTTACTATCTCTTCTGAGTTCAATTTTATAACGAATGAATTATATAATAGTATTCCCAGAGATAGTGTACCAAACACTGCACCACAAACACAAAAATTAAATAAGAGCTACCAACCCTGGGAGATAAAACCTGACCCTACCATAAAAGGTATAGGCGGAGAAATAGCCCTGCAAATCCCGAAGGGATTACGGTACAACACCAATCTGGAATTTTATCAGGCAGGCGATAAAAAAACCGGGTAGCAAGCTGGTTTGGCGACAATAAAGCAAAGCTTTTGCCGGGCTTATACGATGTTGTTATTGACAGCAGGGATACCATAAAAAATGTTCCTGTAGAATTAGCAAAACAAACCCGTTTGAAATTGGGCGTTTTTATGGTGAGCGGTTACAGTAACTATATAATTGAGAACAGCAGCACTCATCAAAAATTTACTTATGGAGCTCCTTTTAAAATTCTATTACCTGAGGGAACGTATTATTTAAATGGAAATAAGAAAGTGCCGATTGTTATAAAAGATGGCCAGCTGACTGAACTGTAAATTCCTTTAATAATAAGACAAACTCACAGCACCTCAAATAAAAGAAATTGTGTTTTTTGCTCTTTAGCAAAATTATTATCTGATACAAAAATTAATGTCTTATGTCCATTGGGCAAATCAGGGCCAAATGTTACACCTTCAATATTGTCAATATAAATTCCCAGGTCATCCATATTAATTAATAATTTTTTTGATATAGGATGTACCGGAGGCTGTTGCTGCAAAGATACGATGGACGCTATGTTTGAGGCATTGGAAAGATCAGTAACATACACACGTATTGTGCAGGCTTGTATGCCGGTAGAGAATGAACGCTCTATCACAAGCAATTTATTATTGCCAATAGAAAGTATATCCGGTATGCCATTGATCATAAATTCATTTGCAGGCTTTGCAGCATGAGCAATTGGCTCTAAATGATATGCATATTGAGCTACAGGCTGATGACTTGCAGCATCATATTTAATAATTCTCGTCCATGTTATAGTATCTTTTAAGCCTGCACGGGGCCCATCGTCATACAAGGGTTCTTCCACACTTATGTACATTGTTTTAAAATTATCGGCAAAAGTTAATCCTTCAAAAACTCCATTTTGGCGCAACCCATTTTCAGTTGCATGCATGTGCATTTGCGCTGGTAAAACAAAAGTGTCAATATATTTTCCTTCTTTATTTATAATTGTAATTGCAGGATCCTCAAGAACGATTTCTTTCTTTACAATTCTTTCACCTTCGCTTGTCCATACAAACTGATCTGTTACAGGATTATAACGCAGTGCTTCCGGATCAGGGGCATGAGCAGGATCTGTTTTTGAAGAAGGATAGGGAGATTGGTTTGATTGCAATAACGTGGTAACATTTATAAATTCAACATTGCTGATGCCACTTTGTGTAAAATTAATTTTTGCTGTATAAAATCTTGCAGGATTATTTTGCGACCTGTCATCACTGATAAGGTAATATAATTGATGTACAGAATCATAATCAATTCCCGATAGGCCCCCAATAGTTGTTTTTTTATATATCTGATTGTAGGGCACGATATATTCACCAAGATACCTTAATGAATTTATCGAAACAGAATGTTGCCGGGCAGCGTGGTGCGTTACAGAACAGGAGCTAAAAAGAATAGTGCTTACAAAAGCCGCAATAATTATTTTTTTCATCAGGATAATTTGTGTGCTGATTTTTCAGTGTTGATGGCGATAAATTTTGCCCGGTTTATTGCTCAATCATCATTTTTTTTCTTATCCACTTTTAAAAACGCACTCCTGGTTGGTGAAGGCACAACACTGTTTATACCTTTAATTCCCTTCCATATTACTTCAGTAAATTCCATATCAGGTATTTTATCTTCTTTACTAAAATCAAACCCTTCGCTCTTTTTGGAAAGCGCATTTACGGCAGTATTTTTTTCTGTGATGTCAATATTAGCAGGAAGGGAAACAAATGAAGCTAGATCAGGCTTATCTGTAAAGCTGCTCCACATTGGCTCTGCGGCAGCATCGTATTGGCTCATGGGTGCAATACCTAATATCAGTTCCATTGTACGTAGCATACCTGTGGTAGTGTAAGGCGTGTGATCAACAAAATTTCTTTTTACAAAAGGTCCTGCAATATAGGCCGGGCTTCTGTGTGCATCCACATGATCGGGGCCATTCTGCGCATCATCTTCTAAAATAAAAACGACGCTTTCTTTCCATACAACACTTTTACTTAAATATTCAACAAACATTCCTACAGCAAGATCATTATCTGCAACATGTGCAAAAGGTGTCGGTCTTCCTCTGCTCAAACCTTCCGTGTGATCATTTATTAAACGTAAAGTATTCAGGTGTGGCAAAGCATTATTTGCAACCAGTGAATCAAATTCTCTCTTCCACTGGTTAACTCTTGTAGTATCTCTCACCTTTTGATCCCAGCCTGTAAAATATGGACAGAAATGATCTTTTAATACAGGAATGTTAGGTTTATAATTATCAGCGAATTCACCATAAGTGCGAAAACTAATTCCCGCTTTTTTACAATGATCCCAAATAAAACCTCCTTTGTTATTTGCAATTTCTCTTGTTCCTTCTGCCAAAGAATAATATTCTCCCCCGCGGCCGCTGTATTCTG
>JAYVEA010000200.1:0-12080 GCA_043749085.1 Chitinophagales bacterium | reverse complement strand
TGGCATTTTCAATTCCCTTCTTACTGGCGGAATCAATTACAACACCTTTTACCTGCGCCGATAAACCTTCAAGACAAAAAAAAGAAATAGTAAAGAGGAAAATTAATTTTCTCATAAAGTAACTTTGGGGCAACGAACCGCTTCTTTATAAAGGCAGAAGTTATATGTAAATACATACCTCTTATTATATATGAAAGTTTAGTTTTAATAACATTAATTAGTGGATATTATTGTGTTACAACGTATTAATTAAATATGTATTTATTGCGGAAATCACTATTATGAAACATTTTTTTTTACCTGTTATTGTTCCTGGTTGCTCTCTGTTATTCAATGAAGATTAAGTGTAAAGAAATAAACAACGCATGCATAAACTTTTTTGCAATCATTCATTTATCAATATCTGTCATCCCTTAACGTACCCTTAGTAATTCCCAGTCTACTATTTATTACCTTTGCATCTTGTCCCGAAATTTCGGGTTATGTCATTTTGGCTACGAAGTTTTTCCGCACCATATTTGACTATGTAAAAATTCTTATCAGAAATATTAATATAATAATCCCGAATGTATGGCAGGTTTACTTTCTAAATTATTTGGTGGTAACAAAAGTGAGAAAGACGTAAAAAAGATAACTCCTTTAGTTGGCGAGATCAATAATTTCTTTAATCAATATCAATCTTTAAACAATGATGAGCTTCGCAATAAAACGCAGGAATTTAAATCAAGGATAAAAGAACATCTCTCAGAAATTAATGCAGCCATAGAGGCAAAAAAACAGGAAGCCGAAAGTCTTACAGCGCTTGATATTTCCGGAAGAGATGCCATTTACCAGGAAGTGGATGCAATGCGTAAAGAGCGTGATAAAAAAATTGAAGAAGCTTTAAAAGAAATTTTACCTGAAGCATTTGCAGTGGTTAAGGAAACAGCAAACCGTTTTAAAAATAATAAAGAGCTTGTTTCAGATGCAACTGAATTGGATAGAAACCTCAGCGTTAAAAAAAATTACATCCGCATTGAAGGTGATAAATCTATTTTTAAAAATATCTGGACGGCTGCAGGCGGAGAAGTAACATGGAACATGGTGCACTATGATGTTCAGCTAATAGGTGGTATGGTTTTGCATGAAGGTAAAATTGCAGAAATGGCAACGGGTGAAGGTAAAACGTTAGTATCAACTTTACCTGCTTATTTAAATGCTTTAGCCGGCGAAGGCGTTCATATTGTTACAGTGAATGATTATTTGGCTCGTCGTGATAGCGAATGGAACGGAACCATCTTTGAATGGCTTGGCATTACAGTAGATTGTATTGATAAGCATGAACCCAACAGTGATGAAAGAAGAGCTGCTTATAATTCTGATATTGTTTATGGCACCAATAACGAATTTGGTTTTGATTATTTAAGAGATAACATGGTTCATTCGCCTGATGAGATGGTACAGCGCAAGCATCACTTTGCCATGGTAGATGAGGTGGATAGTGTATTGATCGATGATGCAAGAACGCCATTGATAATTTCAGGCCCTGTACCCAAAGGCGATCAGCAGGAATTTCTTTCTTTAAAACCAAGGGTTGAAAAAATTGTTGATGCTCAGAAAAGAGTTACCAATACATTTTTAATAGAAGCGAAAAAGAAAATTGCTGAAGGGAATGATGATCCTAAAGATGGGGGACTTGCGCTAATGCGTGCCTGGAGAGGTTTACCGAAGAACAGTGCATTGATAAAATTCTTAAGTGAGCCGGGTATAAAAGTGAAATTGCAAAAGACAGAAAATTTCTATCTCGCAGATCAGCAAAGAAAAATGCCCGAGGTTGATAAGGAATTATTCTTTCACATCGATGAAAAAAACAACCAGGTTGAATTAACTGATAAAGGAATTAACCTAATAACAGGTGCAGGAGAAGACCCTGAATTTTTCATCTTACCTGATATTGGTGTTAAGCTTGCCGAGATTGAAAAAAGTGATCTCCCTGCCGAAGATAAACTGCACCAGAAAGAAATTCTTCTTAATGATTATTCTATAAAAGCAGACCGTATTCACACCATTCAGCAGTTATTAAAAGCTTACACACTATTTGATATTGATGTTGAATATGTTGTTATGGATGGGCAGGTTAAAATTGTTGATGAGCAAACAGGCCGTATCCTTGATGGCAGAAGATATAGTGATGGTTTGCACCAGGCAATAGAAGCAAAGGAAAATGTGAAGATAGAAGCAGCTACGCAAACGTACGCCACCATTACATTACAGAATTATTTTAGGATGTATCACAAGCTTGCCGGTATGACGGGTACTGCAGAAACAGAAGCGGCAGAACTTTGGGATATCTATAAACTGGATGTAACCACCATTCCAACCAACTTACCTGTTACAAGAAAAGATACACAGGATCTTGTTTACAAAACCAAGAGAGAAAAATATAAAGCAGTTATAGAAGAAGTTGCAAAAATGCGTGAAGCAGGAAGACCAATTCTTGTTGGTACAACTTCCGTCGAGGTGAGTGAACTATTAAGCAGGATGCTTAAGCAGGCTGCCATTCCGCATAATGTATTGAATGCAAAACAACACCAGCGGGAAGCGCAGGTTGTTGCTGAAGCCGGTTTTGCTGGGGCTGTTACCATTGCGACTAACATGGCAGGTCGTGGTACTGATATTAAATTGGGACCCGGTGTTGTGCAAGCCGGTGGTCTCGCCATATTAGGAACTGAAAGGCATGAGAGCCGTCGTGTGGACAGGCAGCTTCGTGGACGTGCCGGTCGCCAGGGTGATCCCGGTACTTCTCAATTTTTTGTTTCTCTTGAAGATGATTTAATGAGAATGTTCGGCAGCGATCGTATTGCATCACTCATGGATAGAATGGGTTACAAAGAAGGAGAGGTTATCCAGCACAGTATGATATCCAAGAGCATTGAACGGGCGCAGAAAAAAGTGGAAGAAAACAACTTCGGTATAAGAAAAAGATTGTTGGAATATGATGATGTAATGAACAAGCAGCGTACAGTTATTTATGGTAAACGTAACCATGCTTTGTTTGGAGAAAGATTGGCACTTGATCTTGATAATGCATTTTATTCTGTTGCAGAAGGGCTGATAATTTCATTTAAAGAAACAGCCGATCACGAAGATTTTAAATTAGCCGCTATTCTCAATTTTGGAATTGATACTTCAATAACAGCAGAGGAGTTGGATAAAGATGATACGCATGTTTTAGCAGAGAGATTGTATGAAGAAGCCAAAGCGCATTACAATCAAAAGAACCATGCGATGAGCCAGCAGACATTGCCGGTAATAAAAAATATCCGTAAAGAACAAGGCTCGCATATTGAAAATGTTGCGGTGCCGTTCACTGACGGAAAGAAAGCCATACAGGCATTGGCGAATCTTGATAAAACAATTACCACCAACGGCGAGGAATTAACTAATGCTTTGGAACGTAGTCTCACCTTGGCTTTGATTGATGATGCATGGAAAGAACATTTGAGAGCAATGGATGATCTGCGTCATAGTGTACAGACTGCAGGTTATGAGCAAAAAGATCCTTTGGTAATTTATAAGATAGAAGCATTCAATGCATTTAAGCAAATGGATGACCAGGTAAATAAAGATATTGTGAGCTTCCTTTGCCATTGCGGAATACCTGTTGAGCAGCAACAACCCGGAAGAATTAGAGAAGGCCGTGAACAAAAAACTGACATGAGTAAAATGCGCCAGCGCAAAGAAGAATTTGCAGGCGCATCAGCCGGCGGACCAGAATATCTTTCCAACGAAAATGATTATAACGATCCTTCAGAACCCATAAAACAGGAGCCAATAAAAGTGGGTACTAAAACAGGAAGAAACGATCCTTGTCCTTGTGGCAGCGGCAAGAAGTTTAAGAACTGCCACGGGAGGGAGGCGTAGGTTTTAAAAACTTTTAGTTACAAACTTCACTTTTTATAGCTCATAGTTGTGATACTCTTTGGCTTGTGGATTTATTGAGCAGTTTTTAAATATGATGATTTAGGAACATAAAATAAAATTGTATTATTAAATGAATCCATTTCAATGCATCATGAAAATTCCTCAACCATGATTTTTTAAATTTTAATTTTCTTTTCATTTTTTTCTTTTAAATATTTTTAGCAATTTTCGAATAAACCATCAGTGGTTTAGTTTCATTGATATATATTTATTTTTAGAAATTGTGCAACTTAAAATCAGTTTAAAATGAAAAATGTTGAAATTTCAGTAAAATATAGCTACGAATGGAAGGATGAAATTCCCTTAGATCAAAGAGATACAAAAGAATTTCCGTCTAGGCCTTTCTGCCAAAAATTGATGGAATTGAACAGACTTTATACAAGAAAAGATATTGAAATAATGAGTGAAAGATTAGGCTATTCAGTTTGGGACAGAAAAGGAGGCGCTTGGACGAAACCTAATGGAGAAGTATCGCAAGAATGTAGACACCAATGGGTTCAACAAATGGTAGTAAAAAATTTAGATAATGATATTCATGATGAAGATTAGAGAGCTTTCGGTTTTGTTGGAAAGTCTTTCTCCATCCTACTGAGCAATTCTTCGGCAAGCATATCTGCGAAAGGTAGGCTCAGGATGACAACTGCTGTTCTTTATTGTAAATGTTTGTCAGGCTGAGCTTGTCGAAGCCCTGCTGAATAAAGAACCAATGTACAAGAGTGCGACGCCAATGAAGATGAGTAAAGATTCAGAAGCTGACTACCCAAAAAATAACTCTTTAAAATTTTCTCGCCTTTGTTGGTAGTCAGGAACAAAAACTTCAACTTTTATCCAACACAGGGTGGCTTGCCTTACCGATTAATATAAGACCAAGGCTCCATGCCTTGAAATTTCATTACGCTCATTGCCCGGGGACCGGTAAGAAATTTGATTAACTGGTTGGCTACAGTAGGTACTTTTGAATTAGTGCTGACGCCCGCTGCAAATATGATATACGACTGTACTTCTGGTGGTAATGGTCCTACGAGTTCCACACCCTCTGTTGTTTGAATCTGAGTAATTACGACCAGACCTAGTTCAACTTCTCCTGTTGCCACAAGCTTAGAAACAATGTCGGTGTCTGGTCGAAAAACTTTAGACTTAAGAGCTTTAGTTAACCCAAGTCGCTCGATCAAAGCCGCTAGATAAATTCCACTCTGCCCCTCCTTCAGGTATGCTACTGATTTAGCTTTTAGCAGTGCATTTTTAAAAGCCTTGACCGAACTGATGTCTGGCTTAACACTACCTGCACGGATTTCAACGCCAATTCCCGATTGTGCAAGGTTAGTCCGCTTAATGATTTTGCCCTGTTGAATCAGCGTATCGATTTGTTGCGGTGAAGCCACGAGAATATCGAACAATTCGCCCTGCTGTATCCGACGCACCATTTTGATAGCAATATCAGTGGTGACGTCAAACTTATAGTTAGTGGTCTTTTCAAACTCCTCACCAATTTCATTCAATACTGTTGCTATTGCCCTTGTGGTGAAAATTTTAATCCTGGTGGAATGGCTGACAGGTTGACTATGCAAAGCGAATAGCGAAAGCCATCCTATTACTACATGAATTGACATATTTATTAATACTTTATGCATATATCTTACAGCAAATGTTGGTAGAATAAATTATGAAAAATCTGCTATCAAAAATAATCTTAAATTTATTTACAGTTTCGAAATAAGTGTTGTTGAAATTATACAACAATCCTTATCACCAAATAAAGCTATACTACAAAAACCATAATTAAAATCTATCTTATCAGCATTCTTTACTCTTATTGTTCAATTTTGTTTTGCCCAAAACCAAAAAACGCCTGGGGCAATTAATACAGGCCTCGTCCTGAAAAAACTTTACAAAAATTATTAATAATCCTGAACAGGATTTACAAAGTGCGGTGACAAAAAATATTTCCTTCTATAGGTTGATGTTCAATAAGAATAAGAGACCAAAGATGATCAACTGAGCTTAATCTAATTAATAAACATTGTAGTAATTTTGGTTATTAAATTATAAAATGGCAGCAGCAACGATTGCAATACCTGATTTTTCGCTTTCACCAAGGGTTGACCAGGTTGGAATTGAAGAAAGGGCAGCAAGGTTTACCAGGAGAAGTATTAAAAAAGAAACTAAAGTAAATGGTTTATTGCTTACGCTTAATATGATCGATCTTACCACACTGGAAGGAAAAGATTCAGAAGGAAAAGTGAAGCAGATGTGTTATAAGGCAAAACATTTATTGGATATTTATGAAGGCCTGCCAACGGTTGCGGCAGTATGTGTATATCCTTCAATGGTTAAAACAGCAAAGAAAGCAGTAGAAGGTTCAGGAATAAAAGTTGCCTCCGTTGCAACAGGTTTCCCCAGTGGGCAGGCACCAAGAGATGTAAAGATCCGTGATACAAAATTTGCAGTAGCGCAGGGAGCTGATGAAGTGGACATGGTAATTTCAAGAGGTAAGTTTTTAGAAGGCGAATACAATTATGTGTTTGATGAAATTGCAACTATTAAAGAAGCCTGCGGTGATGCAAGATTGAAAGTGATTTTAGAAACAGGAGAACTTGTAACATTCGATAAGGTTCGCAAAGCAAGTGATATTGCCATGCATGCAGGCGCAGATTTTATAAAAACATCAACAGGAAAAGTTACACCTGCTGCAACAATGCCGGTGACATTGGTAATGCTGGAAGCAATAAAAGATTTTTATTTTAAAACAGGAAAGATGATCGGTATGAAGCCGGCCGGTGGGATATCAAAAGCAAAACTCGCATTGCATTATCTTGTTATGCTTAACGAAACATTAGGCGAAGACTGGATGAATAATCATTGGTTCAGGTTTGGTGCAAGCAGTCTTGCCAATGATGTATTGATGCAATTAATGAAAGAGAAAACAGGAGTATACCAGGGGAGGGATTATTTTTCTTTGGATTAAAGCCCCTTCTAAATCTCCCCCGGTGGGGGGGAAACTTGCTAACGCACAATGCCATGTATGACGAAGTCTAAAAGTTTAATGTTGGTGAAAGATGATAAGTGAAATAATGTTGAATTGTAAAAATAAAATGTTTAATAGAATTTAAATGCCCGGCCTCCCTCTCTATCGGAGAGGGACTGAGGGTGAGGCTTTAACTATGGCAAGAAATAATACACTAAAATTAAAATTCAATTCTGCCCGCAAATTGGCGCCAGCGCCGGAAAGCAGAAGTGCTGCAAAAATAAATCCTCGCTATGATCTCTTCATAAACGGAAAATTTGAAAAGCCATTAAGCAAAAAATATTTTGATACTATCAATCCTGCAACCGAAGAAAAACTTTCAGAAGTGGCTGAAGCAAATGCCGCAGATGTTGACAGGGCAGTAAAAGCAGCGAGGAATGCTTATGAGAATGTTTGGAAAAAAATGCCACCAAAGGAAAGAGGAAAATATATTTTCCGCATTGCACGAATGGTGCAGGAAAGAGCAAGAGAGCTGGCCATTGTTGAAACATTAAATGGAGGCAAACCAATTCGGGAAAGCCGTGATTTTGATATACCTGTTGTTGGTAATCATTTTTTTTATTATGCAGGTTGGGCGGATAAATTAGAGTACGCATTTCCGAACCGCATTTCACAACCACTTGGTGTTGCCGGGCAAATTATTCCATGGAATTTTCCTTTATTGATGGCTGCATGGAAGATTGCACCGGCACTGGCGACTGGTAATACCGTTGTATTAAAGCCTGCAGAAACCACGCCACTAACGGCTTTGCTGTTAGCAGAAATAATTCAGGAATGTGATCTGCCACCAGGAGTAGTAAATATTATTACAGGAGCAGGAGCAACAGGAGCAGCCATCGTTAATCATCCTGACATAAATAAAATTGCATTTACGGGTTCAACAGAAGTTGGGAAAATTATTCAGCGTGCCATAGCAGGAACAAATAAAAAAGCAACACTGGAACTTGGAGGAAAAGCCGCCAACATCATTTTTGATGATGCACCAATCAATCAGGCAGTGGAAGGTGTTATCAATGGAATATTTTTTAACCAGGGACATGTATGTTGTGCGGGCTCACGATTGTACGTACAGGAAAGTGTTTACAAAGAAGTGGTTCGAAAATTAAAAGATCGCTTGGAAACTTTGATAGTTGGTGACCCAATGGATAAGAATACTGATATAGGCGCTATCAATTCAAAACAACAACTTGACCAGATAAATAAATATTTAAAGATCGGTGTAAAAGAAGGCGCTGAAATGTACCAGAGTTCAGTCGATATTCCTAAGAAAGGATTTTATTGTCGTCCTACAATTTTTACCAATGTTGCGCAATCAAACCGGATATCGCAGGAAGAAATTTTTGGCCCTGTTCTTACAATCCAAACTTTTAGAACAGACGATGAAGTGATAGAAAAAGCCAATAATACGCCTTACGGACTTTCAGCAGGCGTATGGACAGACAAAGGTTCCAAGATATTTAACATGACAACAAAATTAAGGGCAGGTGTTGTATGGGCAAATACATTTAATCAATTCGATCCAACTTCACCATTCGGCGGTTATAAAGAAAGTGGTTATGGAAGAGAAGGAGGATTGCATGGATTAGCGCCGTATTTAAATCTTGAACATATTGTTTAAAACGAATTATTATGTCAACAGCAACTATAAAAAAAGAAAACGTAGCAGCACCAAAATTGGAAAAGTCGCAAACCAATGGCGCTTCTAAAAAACGTTTGGAAATTTTAAAGACATATAAAATTTATATCGGCGGAAAATTTCCACGAACAGAATCGGGAAGATATTATTCTCCTGAAAATATTGCACATGAAAAGCTTGCCAACGTTTGTCTAAGCTCACGTAAAGATTTTAGAGAAGCTGTTGTAGCTGCAAGAAGTGCCCAGGGAGACTGGGGTTCAAGAGCGGCATTCAACCGGGGACAAATTTTATATCGGATTGCAGAAATGCTCGAAGGCAGAAAAGCACAATTCATTGATGAACTTGTAAAGCAGGATGCAACAAAAGAAGAAGCAGAGAATGAAGTGTTACTCTCAATAGATCGTTTAATTTATTATGCAGGTTGGTGCGACAAGTTTCAACAGTTGTACAGCACGGTAAATCCTGTTGCTTCATCGCATTTTAATTTTTCTGTGCCGGAGCCAACCGGTGTTGTGTCTATTATTGCTCCCCAGGCAACTTCATTGCTCGGACTGGTTTCAGCAATTGCTCCTGTTATTGCAGGTGGTAATACCTGTGTGATACTTGCATCTTTTGCCAAGCCGTTATGTGCTGTTACTTTTGCCGAAGTGCTTAATTCCAGTGATGTTCCCGGCGGTGTGATAAATATTCTAACAGGAAAAGTTTCTGAACTGGTTTCTTATTTTGCTGATCATATGGATGTAAATGCTTTGGTGTTTTGCGAAAATGATTCCGATATGCAAAAAATGGTACAGGAAAAAGCGGCGATGAATATAAAGCGTGTTGTTCTGTACAATAAAATAAACTGGCAAACAGAAAATGGTCAATCACCTTATTTTATAATGGATACACAGGAAATAAAAACAACCTGGCATCCTATTGAAAATATTGGTGGAGGAAAAGGGGGTTATTAATTCTCTGGATAGAATTTATTTCTTCACCAGCGAATACACCTCACTATCAAAAAACTCTCCTTCAAAGAAAAAATTCTCTCGCCAATGTTGGTCGCCTGAGGTAACTATATACATGTTAGACCATGTTGGTTTTTAAAAAATTAATTTAGCTACTTTTTAAAATAAAATTTGCAATAGCTTTAAGATTCTGTTTATAATTGTAAGGTTTACTTAATCGAAAAATCTGAATATATATACTATCAGTTATTTTATTTAATCGCATAAAAATCCTCCCGTTCACCGTTCCTGTTGATGAAGAATCTGCATCGATTAATATCCATTTATTTAAGTAATTATATTCGCTTAAAGAATCATTATTATTTAATAAAAAAACTAAATTAGGTGCGTCCGATTTATGTATTTCTATAAATTCTTTACATCAATATTTAGATTTTCTGCTCTCGCCAATGTTGGTCGCCTGACCAACAAACTATCCTATCTTTTCACCAACGAATACACCTCACTATCCAAAAACTTTCCTTCAAAAAAAAAGTTTTCTTTAAAGTATGCCTCTTTAATAAAGTTGAATTTTTGTAGAATTTTTCTCGAAACAGTATTTCCTGGATTACTAATAGCCTCAATGCTGTGCAGGTTCATCTCGTTAAATCCATATTCGATCACTTTAGTTATAGCTTCGCTCATCAAACCTGTATTCCAATAATCAGGTGCTAACATGTATCCTATCTCTGCCCGGTAATGGTCTTTTTCAATTCTGTGATATCCTATTGTGCCAATAATTTTATATTCTTTTATTAAGGTGATGCCCCATTGGATCCGATCGGGTTCGTTCATTTTTTTAATTATTTCTTTTGCATCATCAATTGAATTCAGTTTTGGTTTATGGATATATTTCATAGCGGCTTCATTTGTTCTTAACAGGAAAATATTTTCCGCATCATCCAACGAAATTTTACAGAGCAATAATCTATCTGTTTCAAGAACAGGAAAGGGATTAAAGTTTAATTCAGGCATGAGAATTTAAAGTATTTGAAAAGTATAAATATAATTACTCTTAATAATTATCTTCTTTACAACCTTTCTTAATTATGTTTCGTCTACTGATGGAATGGTATTATTTTTGCCAGCTCACTACCAGGGTATGAAGAAACTTATATTTTCAATTTTTTGTTTAACGGCTTTACAAACGTTTGCACAGACTGATAGTTTATATCCAACCGCTATAGTAGTTCATAAAGATTTTCGTTTAGATATTTTAGCAAGAAAAGAAGCGGAATTAAATGCTGCCGCAATCAAAGCTGCTGCACGTACAGGAATGGGATATCGTTTACAGGTGCTAAGCACCAATGACCGTGAGCAGGCTATGAAAATAAGAACGCAATTGCTTCAAAGATTTCCTGAACAAAAACCCTACATGTCTTTTCAGGCACCTTATGTAAAATTAACATTCGGAAATTTTATTACCAGGCAGGAGGCGGAACTTTATAAAAACCAGATCAGCCGGATGTTAGGCGGGGCTTCTGTTTATATACTATCCCAAAGAATTGAAATCAAACCTGAGAAAGAACCGAAAGACGACAATCAATAATTATAATTTTAATATAAAAGAAAGAAAAGAGTTTCATTAGCGAAACTCTTTTTTATTTTTGAGCAATGATCAAAGACAGAATAAAGAAATTAGCAGGAGAATACGCAAATGAATTTATACAAGTTCGTAATCAACTGCATGCACACCCTGAATTGAGTTATAAAGAATTTGAAACTTCAAAATTCATCCAGGATAAATTATGTGAATTTGGGATTGAATATAAAGTGCTCGCTACAACTGGTGTTGTTGGTTTGATAAAAGGAAAGAATGCTGATAAAAAAATTATTGCACTTCGTGCAGATATGGATGCACTGCCTATAACTGAAGAAAATGATGTTGAATATAAATCACAAAATGCCGGTATAATGCATGCCTGCGGACACGATGTGCATACAACATGTTTGCTTGGTGCAGCAAAAATTTTACATTCAACAAAAGACGAATGGGAGGGAACAGTAAAATTAATTTTTCAGCCGGGTGAAGAAAGAAATCCCGGAGGTGCAAGTATAATGATCAAAGAAGGTGTGCTGGAAGATCCAGACCCCCAGGCAATCTTTGCATTGCATGTTCACCCCGGATTAGAGGTTGGCAAACTCAGTTTCAGAAGCGGAATGGTAATGGCAAGTGCAGATGAAATTTATATCACGATAAAAGGGAAAGGAGGTCATGCAGCATCCCCTCATCTTACAACAGATACAATTTTAATTGCTTCACATCTTATCATTTCATTGCAGCAATTGATCAGCAGGAATAATGATCCTTTCAATCCATCTGTTCTATCGATCACTTCCGTACAGGGCGGTTATACAACAAATGTTATTCCTTCGGAAGTTAAGCTGATGGGCACTTTCAGGGCAATGAATGAAGAATGGCGATTTAAGGCGCACGATCTTATAAAAAAACAGGCAATAGAATTAG
>JAYVEA010000199.1:0-3808 GCA_043749085.1 Chitinophagales bacterium | reverse complement strand
TAGGCATTGGTGTTAAGAATCATAAAAATGAATGGGTGTTGATGAATGGCAATCAAACAGCTTTGCTTGCTTTTAATTATATGATAGAAGCAAGAAAGGCAAAGGGTATTGCGAAACCAAATGATATGGTAATAAAAACAATTGTTACAACAGATATGATTGATAAGATTGCCAAAGAAAAAAATGTTACCTGCTATAATGTGCTTACAGGTTTTAAATGGATAGCAGAACTGATAAAAGAAAAAGAGGGTAAAGAAAATTATGTTATCGGCGGGGAAGAAAGTTTTGGACTAATGATAGGAAGCCAGATAAGAGACAAAGATGCAGTGAGTGCAGTTGCTCTTATTTGTGAAATGACAGCTTATGAAAAAGATAAAGGGAAAAAGCTTTTTGATAAATTAATTGAGGTGTATGTGCAATATGGTTTATATAAAGAAGACCTTATATCTATTACAAAAAAAGGAATGAATGGTGCTAAAGAAATAGCAGATATGATGCAGGCTTACAGAACTAATCCTCCTCAAAAAATAACTGGTTCTGGCGTAGTCCAATTGCTTGATTATCAAAGTCAGACAAATACTAACTTACGAAGTGGAGAAAGTACAAAAATTGATCTTCCAAAGAGTAATGTGCTACAGTTTATTTTAGAAGATGGAAGTAAAATTTCTGCAAGACCGAGTGGAACAGAGCCAAAGATAAAATTCTATTTCAGTGTGAATACAAAGCTTGATACCGCTGCATATTTTGATGCAAAAGAAAAAGAACTGGATGATAAGATTGCTGCTATAATTGAGGATATGAAATTGAAAGGATAAATGAGGGTTTAAGAAATGATGCCTTTAAAAATAAAAACAATGGAAGCACATCACCCCCATCACGTAACACAAAAAAAGAAATGGACAGAATATCTGCCTGAATTTATCCTTTTTAAAACGAATATCATTTAAACCAGTAATCTTATATTTGATAAATACCAATTAACAGCTAAATAAATTGAAAAAAATTTATAAACCAACACGCGACTATCCTTCTTTTTATCAGCCATATCTTGATCTGGTTCCCAATGATGCAAACCTTATTCAACATCTAAAAGATATTCAGATTGAAACAGAAAAAATGATTGTGGATCTTTCAGAAGAAAAACTTATTTACCGGTATGATAAAGATAAATGGACTATCAAAGACATAATCGTACATCTTTCAGATTGTGAAAGAATTTTAACTTACAGGGCAATGAGAATTGCAAGAAACGACAAAACAGATTTACCCGGAGTAGATGAAAAGCTTTTTACCTTAAACGCTAATGCCAATATGCGGCAGATAGCTGATATTATAAATGAATTAAAACTTTTCCGGGCCGCAGGCATCGTTTTCATAGAAACACTTTCTGATGAAGAATTGGACAGAACCGGGACTGCCAATGGTTATCGTATCTCAGCAAGGTTACTCGTAAATCATATTTACGCACACCATCGCCACCATTTAAATGTTATTAAGGAAAGATATTTTTAGATTGGATGCACATTTCTTATTTTGCATAAACACCAACTAACTGCATGCCTTTATTTCACCAATCGGTTCTTAAGAAATACATAAGCGATATTGATAAAGCACAACTGCAAGGTGCCTGGCAGATATTTCAGCAGCATTTCTTTAATGCCGATATTCAGCAGAACATACGCAACTCAAAAGAAGAAGAATACCAGGAAGGTTTTGTTCGTGACCTGTTTGTAAAAGTTTTAGGTTACACCTTAAACCCACAGCCTGAATACAATTTTGTTTTAGAAAAGAAAACAGTTACCGATGCCACCAAAAGCGATGGCGCAATATTATCGAATGATGATGTAATTGGCGTTGTTGAGTTAAAAGATACCGGCACGCCTGATCTTGATAAAGTAAGCAACCAGGCTTTTGGCTACAAGCATAAACATAAGAACTGCATTTATGTTATCACCAGCAATTTTGAAAAGCTTCGGTTTTACATTAATGATGCAACCGATTATGAGGAGTTTGAATTGTTCACACTTACACAGGAGAGGTTCGCTATATTATTTCTTTGCCTGCAACAGAAAAACATACTGGCAAATATTCCGCTGCAGATAAAGCAGCAATCTTTGGTGCAGGAAGAAAATGTAACAAAGAAATTGTATGCTGATTATTCCCTGTTTAAAAGAAAACTATTTCAAAATATTGCAGTGCAAAATCCGCAACATGATAAGTTGCTGTTGTTTAAAAAAACGCAAAAACTGTTAGACCGTTTCCTGTTCATCTTTTTTGCAGAAGACAGGTTGTTGCTTCCTCCCAACTCCGTAAGGGAAATTTTAAAGCAATGGGAACAGTTAAAGGAGCTGGATAATTATGTTCCGTTGTATGACCGATTTAAAAAATACTTCGGCTATTTAAATGTGGGACATGTGGGAAAGCAGCATGAAATATTTGCTTACAATGGCGGATTGTTTTTACCAGATGAAGTGCTTGATACAATAACCATTGATGATACTATTTTATTTGAAGCCGCCAATAAGCTTAGTGGGTACGACTTTGAGACAGATGTTGATGTAAATATCCTCGGGCACATATTTGAGCACAGCCTTACCGAAATTGAAGAACTGCAACTGGAACTGGAAGGAAAAGCAATTGAAAAGAACAAAACAAAAAGAAAAAAAGAAGGCGTGTTTTATACGCCACGCTACATTACCAAATACATTGTTGAAAATACAGTTGGCGCCCTTTGCACACAAAAGAAAGAAGAGCTGCAGATAAACGAAGAAACCTTTGCACCGCAAAAAAGAAAAGCGAATAGAAAAACATTGCTTGAGAAAATTGATACTTACCGCCAATGGCTTTTACAACTTACCATTTGCGACCCCGCCTGCGGAAGCGGAGCCTTTTTAAATGCAGCGCTTGAATATTTAAAAGCCGAGCACAGAACAGCCGATGAATTAACAGCAAGAATCTTTGGGGATGCAATTGTTTACACAGATCTGGACAATACTATTTTAGAAAACAACTTATTTGGTGTTGATATAAATGAAGATGCCATAGAAATTGCGAAGCTAAGCCTGTGGCTGCATACAGCTAAAAAAGGAAGGAAGCTTAGCAACCTTAGCAACAATATAAAAGTGGGCAACAGTTTAATTGATGACCCTGCTGTTGCAGGTGACAAAGCATTTAACTGGAAAGAAGAATTTAAAAATGTTTTTGATGATGGAGGCTTTGATGTGGTGATTGGAAATCCGCCATATGCTACTAAAATGTTTACTGACGTTGAAATGAGATTTTATAAACATTATTATAAAGTAGCCCAATATCAATTAGACCTTTATTTATTATTCATCGAAAAGAGTATAACAATTTTAAAAAGAAGAGTTGGTCTTATTACTCCAAACTCATGGTTAAAGAATATGACAATGTCAGAATGCAGATTGTTTCTACTGAATAATATTTATTTTGATTTCATTGTTCCAAATCTATCAGATGTTTTTGTTGATGCTTCTGTAGATTCTCTAATATTTATCGGTTCAAAAGAAAAAACATTAGAACCAACAAGCATTCAGACTTTAATTAATAGAGAGTTTACAACTAAGCACACTATTGATCAATCTAGATTTTTAAATAATCAGAATTATATTTTCACTGTCGAGGCAAATGATGTAATATCTTCTGTATTACAAAAAATGAAGTCGTCGTCTGCTTCTCTAAAAGATTTTTTTGAAATTACAAGAGGTGTTAATCCTTATGACAGTTATAGAGGTCAGTCTAAAGAAATTATTTTAAACAAGGCTTACCATGCGGATTTCAAAAAAGA